>NZ_JBQHWJ010000012.1:0-39193 GCF_052064035.1 Bulleidia sp. HCP3S3_C9
GAGTCCTTTACGTTCTGGACAAGAATTCCAGCTATTCAATGTATCCGATGAAGAAGGAGAAGAAGCAATGATAGCAGATGAAGCAATCAGACTGGTTGAATTTATCAGAGAGAATGAGGAAGACAGATATGAATACCTGTCCTCAAGCATTGAAGAACTTGCATCAGGCATCAGTGACATGAAGAGAATGCTTGAACTTGTTCTTGATGAACTTGAAAAGCATGGCATAGACATAAAAGACCGGCAGGAGTACAAAGACGACTGTTTACCATTCTGAAATAAAAAAAAAGAAGTACATAGAATGACATTTCTGTCACCATATGTACTTCTCGTCGCTCAAGTTGTTTGAGGTGTTGAAATTCTTTCAATTCCTCATGTTATTTGAAAATCAATTTCTTGACACCTCATCCAATTTTGGAGCGCCAAAATACTTTTACCACTGGGGATTATAAGTTGCGGACATACACATATACAGCATACACCTGTTTGTGATTGCTGTTTTTGAGGATATGTCAAAATTGATAAGGCAAAAGTATTCTTAAATTGGGTACAAAAAACTAAGCCCCTACAAAAGGAGCTATCATAATCCTTTGTTCCCACTATTTGATTATAGTTTTATTTAAGAATACCTTGCCGCATATTTTTTACTCCTTTTCTGGATTAAATCATTGTATCACATCAGTTTTAGGAAAGCAAGTACCTAAAAGAAATTTTTCTTCCCCTTATATGTAACAATCATACCGGCTTCCTAGCGTTCAGAATGTTTTCTGCTGTCTGCTGTGGTGTTTGGTTGGAATTGTCCAACCAAAAGCCGATCCGTGGTGTTGTCTGCATTTTACTAAATACAAATTCAATGTATACAGAAAGATATAAGGAGTGGGAGGGATTCCGCCGTAGTTGGCATTGTAGGAAAATCCAAAAGTTTAGATTTTCCCACAATGCTTATCTTTTGGTCTTTGGTTCGGAATAGTGTAGTGCTGGCGGTCTATCTCTTGTTTTCGGTTGCTTGCTTCCTTACCGTACATGAGCATTCACTCAAGGTTGCAATCTTACTGAATTCCGTCTGGATTCTTTAGTGTGAAGTTCCAGCTGTCTTCGCACATTTCATCAATGTCATACTTTGCACTCCAGCCAAACAGCTTCTTTGCTTTGCTTGGATCTGCATAGCATTCTGCAATATCACCAGGTCTGCGCTCAAGGATCTTGTATGGCAGTTCTTTACCACATGCCTTTTCATATGCGTGTAGTACATCAAGAACACTGTATCCTTTACCAGTACCTAAGTTGACATGTTCCACACCTTTATGCTCTAAAGCATACTTCACTGCGCCAATATGACCATCAGCCAAATCACATACATGGATGTAGTCTCTTACACCTGTTCCATCTGGTGTAGGATAGTCATTACCAAATACTCTTAAGTATTCCAGTGTACCATTTGCAACACGAGCAATGTAAGGAACCAGGTTATTAGGAATACCATTTGGTACTTCACCTAATAAGCCACTCTTATGTGCGCCAATTGGGTTGAAGTATCTAAGAAGCATAACACTCCAATCATCATCACTGACACAGACATCTTCCAGAATATGTTCATTCATTAATTTACTTGTACCATATGGGTTTGTTGTTCCACCAACCTTGGAATCTTCTGTGATTGGACATTTTTCTGGATCACCATAAACAGTTGCGCTGGATGAGAATACAATTGTCTTGCATCCTGCTTTGCGCATTGCCTGGTACAGATTAATAGAACCACTGATATTATTTTCGTAGTATGTTAGTGGCTTTTGTACAGATTCACCTACTGCCTTGTATCCAGCAAAATGAATCACCGCATCAATCTTGTTTTCTTCAAAAATCTTATCTAAGCCAGCACGGTCTAGAATATCCGTTTCATAAAACTTTGGCTTTGTACCTGTAATTTCCTTGATACGATCTAAAACGACCTTGTTTGAATTGTACAGATTGTCTAATACAACAACATCATATCCTGCCTGAATCAAAGCAACACATGTGTGTGAACCAATGTAACCTGTACCCCCTGTGACTAAAATAGTTGACATCTTTTATCCTCCTATTAAACGTGCGATATCATTCCACGTTACAAACACCATTAAGCCGATGAGCAATACCCAGCAGGCAATCATAATAGCTGTTTTTATTTTAGTACTAAATTGACGATTTGTAATCCATTCCAATAAAGTAATTACAACTTGTCCACCATCTAATACTGGTAATGGCAGTAAATTAAAAATACCAACATTTAATGACAACTGTGCAATGAGTAATAGAAATGCGCTGAGTCCCATCGATGCATATGTTTCTGTTGCTTGATAAATCCCAACTGGCCCACTCAATTGACTCATACCAGCACCATGGAAAATCAACCCGGCAATTGTCACAATCATCAGTTTTGTAATGGCACTCATTTCTTCAAGACCAAACTTCCAGCAGTTCAAAATATTAACATCTATATATTCACTTCTTTCACCTGTAATACCAATCAGATATGCATCCTGTTCTTCGCTGTATTCTGGAGTAAGTGTAATAGAAAGAATTTCTCCATCACGATCGATCTTATATGTTTCTTCATCTGCATATCCACTGGAGAATGCCTGCATATCCATGAATGTTTCTGGTTTGATAGATGAACCGTCTTTCTTTGTGATTTCTAGAATTATATCTCCAGATTGAAAGCCTGCTTTTTCTGCCGGTGAGTTTTCTACAACAGTAGAAACAACTGCTTTTGGAGAAGAAGCAAATGTTCCATTATGAAGAATCACAAGAGAAAAAATCATAAATGCCAGTACAAAATTCATAAATACACCCGCAAGCATAATTATGATTTTCTGCCATGGCTTCTTTTCTGTCAGTCTTCTTCCAGCAGGTACTTTTACATCAGGATATGCTTCATCTCCATCTGTTTCTCCTGCCATTGCCACAAATCCACCAACAGGTAAAGCCCTGAGTGAATACTGTGTTTCTTTTCCTTTATGTTTGAGTAATACCGGTCCCATCCCAAATGAAAACTCATAACAATATACACCAAACAGTTTTGCGGCCAATAAGTGGCCTGCTTCATGAATTAAAATAATTGCACTTAACAGTAGTAAGAAATAAATAATTGTCATTGATTTGCTCCTTTAATTACATTCAATGCATATTCCCTACCCCAAGTATCTGCGTCAATTACATCCTGTACGCATGTTAATTCTTTGAATGGTGCATGATGCACTGCACCAATAACGATTTCTTCAATTTTTAAAAATGGAATTTCATGATTTCTAAATGCTGCATTAGCTACTTCATTTGCCGCATTCATAACGGCATTTAAATTTCCACCTTTTTTACCAGCTTCAAAAGCTAAAGCCAATAATGGAAAACGTTCTGTATCTGGAGCACCAAAGTGCAAGGTTGACAGTTTAGTTAAATCCAATGGTGTATCTAGATCATATGAATAGCGATCAGGGTATGTTAATGCATACTGGATTGGCAAACGCATATCTGGTGCACCAAGCTGTGCAATCACACTATGATCAACATATTCTACTGCACTATGAACAACACTTTCTGGATGCATCAATACAGAAATTTCATCATATGGAATATCAAACAGCCAATGTGCTTCAATGACTTCAAAACCTTTATTCATTAAAGTTGCAGAATCAATTGTGATTTTAGCGCCCATGGACCAGTTTGGATGTGCCAAAGCTTCTTCTACCGTAACATCTTTCAATTCATCTCTTGTCTTGTTTCTGAAAGATCCACCAGAACACGTAATCAATAAACGCTTTACCTGTTCTTTTTTATTACCTCGTAATGACTGCCAGATTGCAGAATGCTCAGAATCAATTGGATATAACTGACAATCATATTCTTTGCAGGCACGATTGATCAATTCACCACCACATACAAGTGTTTCCTTATTTGCTAAAGCAACATCATGGTGTGTTTCAATGGCCTTTAAAGTTGGCAGGAAACCCGCAAAACCAACAAGAGCATTCACTAATACATCGTAATTGTCCTGTGATACGATTTCTTCCATTCCTTCTTCACCAGATAAGACTTTCTTATCTGGATATTGTTTCTGTAATAATTCTGCATCTTCTTGATACTGAACAGAAAATGTCTGGATATCTGGGAACAATTCTAAGTATTCTTTTGCTTTGGCAATGTTTCTTCCAACACCGAAAGAAACAATTTCAAATAAATCTGGATGCTGCTGAACAATATCTACCGTCTGAACGCCAATCGATCCAGATGCACCTAATAAAACTAATCTTTTCATGCAATTACCCCAAACAAGATCATCAATGAATTAAATACCATCAAACAGAATACCAGAGAATCAATACGGTCTAAAATCCCACCATGCCCTGGAATTAAATTTGAGAAGTCTTTAATTTCAAATCTTCTTTTAATAGAAGAAAATGACAAGTCACCAACCTGTGCAACAAGCGGCAATACAATACTGCCTGCAATAATCAGCATAGATGGAAGCTGTTTTAAAACAAGCAAGCCATATACCAAAGATACAACTAAGCCTGTTACATATCCTCCAATGGATCCTTCCCATGTTTTATTTGGAGATACTTCTGGAATCATCTTATGTTTTCCTAAGGAAACACCAAAGAAATAAGCACCTGTATCACACATAAAACATGCAAGACACACATAAAGCATCACTAGTCCACCATGTACATCTAATGCATAGATCTTATCTACACATCTTAATGCTATACCAATCAAGACTGTAATCATAAATGGATATGCAACTGCATCTGTTGCGACTTTTCCCTTTGCAAGCTCATTCACAAATAATACAACAAGCCAGATAGCAATCACTGCACCAAATTTTTCACCAGACACGATCATCATTGCCATTTCAAAAGCAAAGCATAAAGCAGCAGCGAAATAGTCAGCTTTTCCAGTAACCACTTTGCTGCCTTCATATGCAGCACCCAGTGCAATGAATACTTCCAGTACTTTTAAAAGCCATCCGCCAAACATTAAAGGTGGAATTACAATTGCGATAATGACAATTGCCGCAATTGTTTTAATTTTCATCTTTTCATTCATTTGTAACACCTCCAAATCTACGATCACGCTTTGTATATTCTTCTAAGCATCTATGAAATACTTCTGGCGTAAATTCTGGCCAGCTTTCTTGTACAAATTCCAGTTCAGCATAAGCAATCTGCCATAATAAGTAGTTAGAGATTCTCTCTTCTCCACTTGTTCTGATCAGTAAATCAACAGGTGGGAAATCCTTTGTCATTAAGTATTTTTCAAATCCTTCTTCATCTAGATCTAAATCAGCTTTTCCATCACGGACATCTTTTGCATATTGACGTGCCGCAAGCAGAATTTCTCTTTGAGAACCATAGTTCATACAGATATTCAAGTTTAATCCTGTATTGTTTTTACTTTCTTCCATTGCATCATTCAATACTTTCTGCGTAGCCTTTGGAAGCATATCTAATTCACCAATGATATTCATGCGATATCCGCGATCAAGAAATTCCTGCATATATTTCTTAAAGAAAATAGCAGGCAGTTTCATAATATAGCTTACTTCATCCTGGCTTCTCTTCCAGTTTTCCGTAGAAAAAGCATATAAAGTCAAATACTTTATGCCCATTTCACTTGCGGCAATCGCAATTGTTCTAACATTATCAGCACCAACAAGATGTCCTGCAGTTCTAGGTTTTCCCTGTGCTTTTGCCCATCTGCCATTTCCATCCATGATAATGGCAACATGATTACATTCTTTTAACATAGTACTATCTCCATAATTACCTTACTATTATACATTAGAAACTATTAAAAAAAACCGATTCAAAACAATCAAACCGGTTTGTATAAATTAAACTTTCAGTACTTCGTCCTGTTTCTTCTTGGATGCTGCATCGATATCCTTTGTGTACTTATCTGTCAGCTTCTGTACTTCGTTTTCTGCATCCTTCTGTGTATCTTCATCCATTTCCTTATCTTTCTTGATAGCCTGGTTAGCATCACGTCTGATATTACGGATCTGAACTTTGCATTCTTCAGCAATCTTTGATACTTTCTTAGCTAATTCCTTACGTGTATCACCTGTAAGCTGAGGAACTGTTAAACGAATCACAGCACCATCATTCTGTGGAGCCATACCTAAATCAGCTGCATTTAAACCCTTTTCAATTGCCTTCAATGAAGATGGGTCATAAGGTTTGATGACAAGAATTCTACCTTCCTGTACAGAAATACCAGCAATCTGGTTTAAAGGTGTTGGCGAGCCATAGTATTCAACTTCAACTCTGTTTAGCATGCTTGCATTTGCCATGCCTGTTCTAATAGTAGCGAGTTCTTCCTTCAGATGGTCCATTACTTTTTCCATCTTGACTGTACTGCTATCGATAATTGGATAAGCCATTATTTTTCCTCCTTGTTAATGCGGGTGCATACTGCTTCACCCTTCATAGCTTTTACAATATTTCCTTTTTCATTCATGTTAAACACAACAAGTTCCATATCATTATCCATACACATAGAAGTTGCTGTGGAATCCATTACCTGTAATCCTTTATTTAGTAGATCCATGTATGTTAAATATTCAAATCTTGTAGCTGTTGGATCCTTCTTAGGATCTGCATTGTAGACGCCATCAACACCATTCTTAGCCATCAAAATTGCATCTGCCTTGATTTCACTGGCTCTTAAAGCAGCAGTTGTATCTGTTGAGAAGTATGGAGAACCAGTTCCACCGCCAAAAATAACAACTCTACCCTTTTCTAGATGACGAATTGCACGACGTTGAATAAATGGTTCAGCAACCTTATTCATCTCAATAGATGTCTGTACTCTTGTTTCTAAGCCTACACTTTCTAAAGAAGCCTGAATTGCCAATGCATTCATAATTGTTGCAAGCATTCCCATATAATCGCCTTGTACACGGTCAATACCAATTTCAGCGACTGTCTTGCCACGGATAAAGTTACCTCCGCCAACAACAATAGCAATTTCTACACCTAAGCTTTGTGCTTCTTTAATTTCTTCAGCCAGGCTGCGTAAAACATCAGCGTCAAAGTTTTTTGAATTTCCACTTAATGCTTCTCCGCTGAGTTTCAACAATACACGTTTATACATGATTGAAACCTCCAAATTTCTGAAATTATTATATCAAACATTATTTATGAATACACCATAAATAATGAGAAATCATTGACTGACTGAAGGTCAGTGCTATACTGATGGCAAGGAGGCATAAATATGTTTAGCTTTATTGGTTCTATTATTATTGGAGCAATCGCAGGAACACTCGCTACTGTATTAACAGGAAATGATTCAAGTAATATGGTTAAGAATATTGTCATTGGATTAGTGGGAGGAATTCTTGGCAGTATCTTAGGATCACTCATTGGTATTGGCAGCAAGAATATCATTGGTTCCATTATTATCGCAACACTTGGTTCTATCCTTGTTCTATGGATCTACAATAAATATATCAAAAAATAATATGTACAAATAAAAAGCTGGTGATACGTCATCAGCTTTTTTCATTGAGCCAAAAAAGACACGTAATTTCTTACGTGTCAGTTTGCAATTGTGAAACAAATCTAAAATCTTACTTAGCCATTGCTGCTACTTCTGCAGCAAAGTTTTCTTCTTTCTTTTCAATACCTTCACCAACAACATACTTAACGAAGCTTAATACTTCAGCATTGTTGCTCTTGAGGTACTGACCGCACTTCTGATCAGCATCTAAGAAGTATTCCTGATCAACTAAGCACATATCCTGTAGAGACTTAGAAACTCTACCTTCGATGATACCAGCCTTAACCTTTTCTGGTTTGCTAGCTAGCTTTTCATCCTTAGCAAGTAATTCTTCCTGGATTGAACGTTCATGTTCAACTACATCCTGAGGCATATCGTTTCTTGAAACGTATGTAGGGTTCATAGAAGCAATCTGCATTGCCATGTTCTTAGCAACCTGAGCGTCACCACCCTTAACAACTGTCAAGGCAACGATTCTACCACCCTGGTGTGTATAAGAACCGAAGAATTCATCATCGTTCTTAGAAACGATTTCAAATCTTCTTAATGTAATCTTTTCACCAATTGTAGCAACAGCATTGATGAAAGTATCATTTAATGTACCATCAGCAGTTGTTAATGCTAATGCTTCTTCATTTGTCTTAGCATCAGAAGCAAGAATTGTGTTAGCAACTACATCTAATAATTCTAAGAACTTTTCATTCTTAGCAACGAAGTCAGTTTCGGAGTTAACTTCAATGATAACAGCCTTGTTACCATCAATAGCAATCTTACCTAAACCTTCAGCAGCAATTCTGCCTTCCTTCTTGGCAGCCTTAGCAAGACCGTTTTCTCTTAACCAGTCAACAGCCTTCTTGATGTCACCGTCAGTAGCTTCAAGAGCCTTCTTACAGTCCATCATACCTGCAGCAGTTAAGTCTCTTAATTCTTTAACAAGCTTAGCTGTTACTGCCATCTTATTCAGCCTCCTTAGCTTCAGTTTCTGCTACTGGAGCGTCAGCTTTAGCAATATTGTTACGGTTGTCGTTTCTCTTGAATACACGTCTTTCACCATTGTATGTGTTACGTCTAGCATTCATCTGAGCTCTCTTTTCTTCATACTTAGCTCTTCTACGCTTTTCGTATTCAGCTGCATCTTCTTCAACCTTCTTGATAACGTCCTTCATTGTGATATCAGCTTCTTCTTCACCTTCAGCAACGTTTTCGATTGGCAAGTTCTTACCTTCGCAGATAGCATCAGCAAGAAGACTTACTAATAACTTGATAGATCTAACAGCGTCATCGTTAGCTGGGATTGGGAAATCAACAGTTCTTGGATCAGCATTTGTATCGATTAATGCGAATACAGGAATTCCTAACTTCTTAGCTTCAGCTACAGCGTTGTGCTCTTCTAGTGGATCTACAACAAATAATGCATCAGGAAGCTTCTTCATTTCCTTGATACCGCCAAGGAAGTTTTCAAGCTTTTCCTTGTTCTTGAGCATTAATGCCTGTTCCTTCTTTGTGTAAACAGAAATTGTTCCGTTTGCTTCCATTTCTTCAATGTCAACAAGCTTCTTGATTGACTTCTGAATTGTTCTGAAGTTTGTTAATGTTCCACCTAACCATCTCTGGTTTACGTAGAAAGAACCAGAACGTAGAGCTTCTTCAAGAATTGTAGCCTGTGCCTGCTTCTTAGTTCCTACGAATAGGATCTTTCCGCCATCTTCAGTGATCTTCTTGAATGCTTCATATGCAGCGTCAAGCTTTTCCTGTGTCTTGTTCAAGTCGATGATATAGACACCATTCTTTGCAGTATAGATATACTGCTTCATGTTTGGGTTCCACTTACGTGTCTGATGACCAAAGTGAACTCCATTTTCGAGCATTTTTCTCAATGTTACAACAGCCATTTCTTTTATTTACCTCGCTTTCCGTTGTTACCGCCACAGGTTCCAACATTATCAATACACCCATTTGTGTACACGGGATAATGAATTCCCTGTGTGAGAAGTCATCTATCCACTATAAAAAGTGCATAAGATGCCGACAATGAATATACCATGAATCTAAAATGATTACAACAAAGAATTTAAAAAACCACCTGATTTTGTTACAATCAGAGTGGTTTTGCTTCTTTTATAGATCAAACAGCATATCTTCGTATGTTGGAAGCTTATAGTAGCACTTAGATGCAAGTTCTTCATAGGCATCTACTGATGCTCTAACTTCCTGCATCAAAGGAACGATTTCATATCTTGTACGATATCCTCTTTCATAGGTGTCTGTTTCTTTCTTTACAGATGTATGTGTTTCTTCCAGCTTTACAATAGATGTATCTGTTGCATCAATCAATTCTGCAAGTTTCTTGCTTCTCTTTGTCAAGTAAGCTGGTGCGCCTTCTCCATTTGCCTTTGCATAGAAATCATATTCTTTGCACATTGCTGGAAGTACATCACGCTTCACCATTGCAATGAGTGTCTTGATTTCAATTTCTTTGATATTGTAATATTCTTCTTCAAGAATTTTCTCATTTGCCATGAGTTCTGTTTCAGTATATACACCTAAACCAGTAAACAGTTTTACAACATCCTTATCTTTTAAAGCCTGTGATGCTTCAATGAAGCTCTTTACATTTGGCAGACCTCTGCGCTCAGCTTCCTTGATCCATTCACTAGAATATCCATCACCAGAGAACAATACTCTTTTATGCTTCTTGATAATCTTCTTACAGATTTCCAATGCTTTTTCACGTACTTCTTCAACAGTCTTGCATGTATCCAATTCTTCAGAAATCTTCTTCAAAGAATGTGCGATGATAGTGTTTAAAACAGTATTTGCGAAAGATGCGTTCATGCTTGAACCAAGCATTCTGAATTCAAATTTATTTCCAGTGAAAGCGACAGGAGAAGTTCTGTTTCTATCAGTGTTGTCATGAGGGATATAGGAAATGTTTTTGACTGGTTCAAAGCTAGAATCCACAGCTTCCCCTTCCTTCTTACGCTTTCCAGAATGGAGGCTATATAGAATATCTTCAATATAGCTTCCGAGGTATATCGAAATAATTGCTGGTGGAGCTTCATTTGCTCCAAGTCTAAAGTCATTTCCCGCAGAGCTTGCTGCGAGTCTTAACAATACAGGATATGTATCTACAGCTTCAATAAACGCACATGTAAATGTCAAAAAACGAATGTTATCCATTGGTTTCTTGCCTGGATCAAACAGATTCTGACCATCATCAGTCACAATAGAATAGTTGTTATGCTTGCCAGAACCATTGATTCCATCAAATGGCTTTTCATGCAGCAGGCAAGCAAATCCATGCTTATCCGCAACTTTCTTTAATACATCCATGATCAACAGGTTCTGATCAACCGCAATATTTCCACCAGAGAATACAGGTGCAAGTTCAAACTGTGCAGGAGCAACTTCGTTGTGTTCTGTTTTCGCATAGATGCCAAGCTTCCACAATTCTTCATTCACTTCTTTCATGAATGCTTTGACACGCAGTGGAATTGCACCAAAATAGTGGTCATCCAATTCCTGTCCCTTTGTTGCTGGAGCACCAAACAATGTTCTTCCACAAAGTTTCAAGTCAACACGAGCATCAAAATACTTTTTATCAATTAGAAAATATTCTTGTTCTAGACCAACCGAAATATCACAGCTCTTCACTTTCTTGTCACCAAGCTTGTTTACGACTTTTGTTGCATATTTACTTAATACTTCAAGTGATTTCAAAAGTGGCTCTTTACGGTCAAGTGCTTCACCATTGTAGGATACGAACACTGTAGGGATACATAAAACACCTTCTTTAATAAAGACAGGAGATGTAACATCCCAATATGTATAACCTCTTGCTTCAAATGTAGCTCTTAAGCCGCCTGATGGAAAACTGGATGCATCTGGTTCACCCTTGATCAGCATTTTCCCTGAGAATCTGGAAATAGGTTCTCCATCACTTCCTGGCTCTACAAAAGCATCATGCTTTTCAGCTGTACCACCTGTTAAAGGCTGAAACCAGTGTGTGAAATGTGTTGCACCATGTTCCATTGCCCAGCGTTTCATCGCATGTGCAATTGCATCCGCAGTTGGACGATCCAGCTGTGATTCTGAAGCAATTGTCTTTTTCCATGCCAGGTAAACCGGTGAAGGAAGTCTTTCTTCCATTTCAACTTCTGTAAATACGAGTGATCCGAATTCTTCAAATGGTCTTTCCATAACTTTTATCTCCTTTTTCTTTCACCTTTTTTAATATGCGCTAGCTCCATAGTTAGAAAGATAACGTGCACTTGGATCGTTGACATCACAACCCTGCCATTCTTTGTTAGGCATCCAGTAATCAGATATCATTTTGTCCATTGCTGGATAGAATTTCTCAAATATTTCTCGATAGAGAAGACTTTCCTTTGTAAACGGCGTCTTCCATGCATATGCTTTTCTCTTTTCTTCATAAGATAGAACATCATATGTATCTTCAGCATATTCCTTTAGATCATTCACCAGAGAATGTCCTACTGCATCTGAGAAAGCTGCTTTATCTCTGAATAAGATTTCTTCCGGTAGAAGGTGATCTTTTTCAAATGCTTTTCTTAACAGGTATTTTCCCATGTTGTGATTGTTCATCTTGATGGATGGATCAAGATCCATGACATATCTTACAAATGCAAGATCTCCAAATGGAACTCTTCCTTCCATTGAATTGCTTGAAATACAGCGATCAGCTCTTAATACATCATATTCATACAATTCCTTGACTCTCTTTTCAGCTTCCTTTTGAAATGATGAACTGTCTGGTGCGAAGTCTGTATATTTGTATCCAAATAATTCATCACTGACTTCTCCTGTCATAAGTACTTTAATATCTGTTGTTTCATGAATTTTTTTACATAATAGATACATCCCCATAGATGCACGAATCGTTGTAATGTCCCATGTTCCTAGAATTTGAATCACTTTCTGCAAGGCATCTAATACATCTTTTTTAGTAATAATGAATTCAGTATGTTCACTGCCAATAAATGTGGCAACTTTTCTTGCATATTTTAAATCGATAGCATCTGTTTCCATACCAATAGAGAATGTACGAATCGGATGATCTGTATGTTTTTGAGCAATCGCACAAACAAGAGAAGAATCTAAACCACCACTTAATAAATATCCACACTTTGCATCTGCATCCATTCTTTTAATTACCGCATCAACCAATAAATCATGAATTCCTTCTTCAGCTTCTTCCTCACTAACATGAAATGTCTGATCAGCTTCATAAATCTTTGTATATGGAATGAATTCACCATCTTTGTAGTAGCATCCAGGTGGGAATGGTGTGACATCACCTGCAATACACATCAGACTTTCTGCAGTCGATGCAAATGCAATTTTATGATCTTTGGTATATCCATAAAACAATGGACGAATGCCAATAGGATCACGAGAAGCAATAAATCCTGTCTTCTTCGAATACATGACAAGTGCATATTCTGCATCTAATTTTGCAAACATATCACATCCATATTCTTCAAATAATGGGATCAGTAATTCACAATCACTGTCAGAAACAAATGTATATTTCTTTTCTAACTCTCTTTTACATTTTCTAAAGTCATACAGTTCACCATTGCATACAACTGAAAATCCATCTCTTCCAAATGGCTGCATCCCATTTGTACTTAAGTCCATAATGCTCAATCTTGTAAATCCCACAAGACAATCATCAATGGGTACGATTTTAGCGTCATCTGGACCACGATCATTTAAACAAGCCAGTCCTTTTTCAAAATCCTTACGATCTGTTTTTGGATCCGTAGAAACAATTAATCCACACATAATCTTTCTCCCTCATATATAAAAAGTAAAAAGCAGTCACTCCGTCCTATGTAATTCATACATGGGACGAAGGACTGCTATGTCTCCGCGGTGCCACCCAGATTACTAATCTATTGATTAGTCGCTTAGTCTCCAATCATTTATAATTGGGGTCAGTGATAACGGTCTGCTTCCGGCGAAGTCTACTCATATCTTTTCGATTCGCAGCTGTTCAGGTGTTCTTTCATAAGATGCATATCATAGAGTTTCCACTATCCTCTATTCACTATAAACTGTTTATCAAACTACTTTTCCTGGTCTTTGCTTGATGCAATAGTTATACAACCATCAAGATTCCTCTGCAATCACTTTTTCATAAAAATGATATATTTTTCATAATTCGATTTGAAACAAGTTTCATTTTATTTCAGAAAGCGTTTAATTTTGTGATTTTTTCGTTTTTTTCTCAAAAAATCATAAAAAAAACTGGTTTTTTCTTCAAAAACCAGAATTTTTTTACTCTTTTGCACCGTATTGTTCGTAATATGCATTAATTCTTGATAACAGTTCATCATCAAGACGGTTTTCTTCCTTCATGACTTCAATGACTTCAGGCATGCTTACGATTGCTGCTGTTGGGAAACCATATAATTCACTGATTTCCTTCAATGCTGTCTTATCAGACTTACCCTTTTCATTACGATTCAAAGAAACGATCAAACCTACGATTTCAACGTTTGCCTGTCCTCTTACAATTGGAACAGTTTCTTCCATGGATTTACCAGAAGAAGTAACGTCTTCAATCATGACAACACGATCACCATCTTTTAGTTTAGATCCTAATAAGATACCTGTATCACCATGGTCCTTGATTTCTTTACGGTTAGAACAGTAACGGATTTCTTTTCCATAAAGTTCATAATATGCCATTGATGTAGCGACTGTTAAAGGAATACCCTTGTATGCAGGTCCAAACAATACATCAAAATCATCTCCAAACTGATCATGAATTGCTTTTGCGTAGTAATGAGCTAATTCTGTTAACTGTCTGCCAGTAACATATAAGCCTGCATTCATGAAGAATGGTGATTTTCTACCTGACTTGAGTGTAAAATCTCCAAACTTCAATACATCGCATGAAAGCATGAATTCAATAAATTCCTTTTTATACTGTTCCATTATTCCATTACCTCTTCAATTGCTTTATAAGTAGCCTTTGGATCTTCACTCTTTGTGATGCTTCTGCCAACAACAATCATATCGCAGCCCTGTTCCTTGGCAAATTCAGGTGTAGCGACTCTCTTTTGATCATCTACAGAGTTACCTGCTAAACGGATACCAGGTGTAACTGTCAAGAAATCATCTCCACAAGCTTCATGGATTGCCTTTGCTTCATGAACGGAGCATACAACACCATCTAAGCCAGCTTCCTTTGCATTCTTTGCATAATGAATGACTGTATCAATCACTTCACCAGGAATGCCTAGTTCTTCATTCATACTTTCCTTAGATGTACTTGTTAATACAGTCACACCGATTAACTTCGCTGGCTGTTGTCCTTCTGGTGTACCTTCTAAGATACCTTGCTTAGCAGCCTTCATCATTTCAATACCACCAGCACAATGGCAGTTAACGATATCTACACCAAGCTTTGCAAGATTCTTCATGCCACCTTTTACTGTGTTTGGAATATCATGGAGTTTGAGATCAAGGAAGATCTTATGTCCCATGTTCTTTACTTCCTTAACAATGTCTAAGCCACATGCGTATGTTAATTCCATACCAATTTTTACATATACTGGCTCATCAAATTGTCTTAAAAATTCTAATACCTGTTCCTTGTTTGAAAAATCCAATGCAATAATTGTTCTACTCATTTTTGTCTCCTTTCAATCACATCCTGCACTGATGTATAACCATATTTATTTAATGTTTCTGGAAGATCTTCAATGATCTTCTTACAAATATATGGATCCTTAAAATTCATTGCGCCAACTTCTACTGCGCTTGCTCCAGCAAGAAGATATTCAAGTACATCTTCACTGTTTGCAATACCACCAACACCAATGATTGGAATATTTACTTGTCTGGCACACTGATATACACAGCGAATACCGACTGGTTTTACAGCTGGTCCACTTAAACCGCCTGTTATATTGGCAAGTACTGGTTTACCAGTTTTTAAATCAATACGCATTCCTAATAATGTATTGATCATCACCAGGCCATCTGCACCGCCTTCTTCAACCGCTTTTGCAATCGCAACAATATCCGTTACATTAGGTGAAAGCTTTACATATACAGGCTTTTTAGCAACGTTCTTACACATTTGTGTAATGTGTTTTGCAAGTTCTGGCTGTGTACCGAGTCCCATGCCTCCATGCTTTACATTCGGGCAGGAAATATTTAATTCAAATGCTTTGACTGTTGGATCATCATTCATTTTTTCAATGACAGCTACATAATCTTCTTCACTGCTTCCTGCAATATTCGCAATGATTTCAGTATCATACTGTGATAAGAATGGCAATTCATTTTCAATGATGTAATCCACTCCATGATTCTGTAATCCGATTGCATTTAACATACCACATGGTGTTTCCGCAATTCTTGGCGTTGGGTTTCCAAATCTTTCTACAGGTGTCGCAGATTTAATGGCAATTCCACCTAAGATAGATAGATCATATAATTCAGCATATTCTCTTCCATATCCAAAACATCCACTAGCAGGAATGATTGGATTTTTCAGATTCAATCCAGGCAGTTTTACAGATAAATCCATTTAGAGCACCACCTTTCCAATTGGGAATACTGGTCCGTCCTTACATACACGCAGACTGTTTCCTTCACTGTCTTTGACAACACATCCCATGCATGCACCAATGCCACAAGCCATTCTAGCTTCCAGTGAAATACATCCCTTCGTATACTTTGTATTGATTGCTTTCAGCATTGGCAGTGGACCACAGCTTAATACATATTCACAATCAACATTGTTTTCATTGATTGCATCAATGACAGTTCCCTTTGTACCTTCGCTGCCATCCATTGTCGCAATATACAAGGCGTCGCTGTATTCCTTGAGTTCATCAATGAGAATTGCATCTTCCTTTGTATTAAATCCTACAACGACACTGACATTCTTGCCAATCTTTTTATATTCTTTGGCTGTCTGTAAGAGTGGTGGAACACCAACACCGCCACCAATCAGCAATACATCTTCATCTACCACTGGGAATCCATTTCCACATGGACCAAACAGTGAAATTTCATCATGCATTGTTGTCATAAAGCGTGTACCATCACCAACAACTTTATACACAAGAACAATTGTGTGATCTTCTTTGACTTCGCAGACACTGATTGGTCTTCTGAGAAAGTAGTTTGGTACTTCTACTTCCACGAATTGACCACATTGCACTTCATCTGCCAAATCAGTCTGAATTTCCATTTTATATACATCTTTTCCAATGTATGTATTACTTTTTATGATTCCTGTATCTACTTTCATCATTTCCTCATTTCATTCATTGAAACCATTGAAAAACTTCTAGATTCCAATACTCTGTATAGTGCAGCCGCTGTATCTAAAAGTGTCACGCAGGAAATATTATTTTCTGCAGAAACACGACGAATCAAGAATCCATCTGCACTTGTATTCTTTTTACTGGACATTGTATTGATAACAAAGTTAACACGTCCATTACCGATATTGTGTATCCTGAATGATTCACTTAAGATTTCAGTACATAAAACTAATAGTTCCTGAATGTTTTACCCTTTCCACACTGTCTTTCCGTTTACAATTGTCTGTTTGATTTCTGCATATACGCTCCATCCATTAAAAGGTGTGTTTTTTCCTTTTGATACAAACGTATCTGCATTGATCATGCTTTCTTGATTTAATTGTACAAGAAACATGTCACTTGTATATCCTTTTTCTATTTTTCCAACATGATTTAAGCCAAATCTCTTTGCTGGTTTTTCACTCATCCATTCAACAAGCTGATTTAGTGTCCATCGTTTTGTACGATATACAAATTCACTGTAAAGAAGCGGGAAGGCTGTTTCTAAGGATACGATGCCAAAGGCACTGTTTGCCATAGGACGTGCTTTATCACTCATTGCATGTGGTGCATGATCATTTGCGATAAAGTCCAATGTACCATCTTCTAACGCTTCAATTAAACACATACGATCTTCATGTGTTCTAAGAGGTGGATTCATTTTCCACATTGGACCTTTTACATCTTTATCTTCTAATAACAGATGATGTACTGTGACTTCTGCACTGACATCTCCACCTTTTTGCTTTGCCTCTCTTAAAGCTTCTATAGAAAGATGTGATGAGATATGACAGGCATGGTATTTTCCATTGACCGCTAGTGCTGTCTGTAAATCATTTTTCAATGGTTCACTTTCACATTCATCTGGGATACCAATCCAGCCTTTTTCTGTAACGATCTTACTGTCATGCACACTGCCGCCTTGTGGTCGATATTTTAAATCTTCTGTATGACAGGCAATAATAAAATTGTCCTGTTTTCCTTTTTCAAAAGCTTCCTTTAAAAGATTCTGATCATTCATGCCAACGCCATCATCACTAAACCAATGAACACCAAGCTGGCTCATTCCATCCAGGTCTGATAACTCTTTTCCCTGTTCTTTCTTTGTGATCGTACCATATGGATACGTATGCACCAAAGATTCTTTTCCAATCAGTTTTAAATACTCTTCCATGACTTCTTTTCCGTCTGGAGAAGGAACAACGTTTGGCATTGCAAATACAGAAGTAAATCCTCCATGTGCTGCTGCTAATGATCCTGTGTGGATCGTTTCTTTTTCTTCATGACCAGGCTGTCTGAAGTGGACGTGTACATCAACAAGTCCAGGTAATAATGTCAATCCTGTTGCATCAATCACTTCACACTCTTCTTGAATGTTTACGCCAACTTCAATGATTTGATTTTCATCAAACAAGACATCTAGTTTCTGAAGTGTTTCCTGGTACAGGACATCTGCGTTTCGAATGATCTTTTTCATTTATTTTTCCTCAAATGGTGCATGTCCAAATGCACGCTTGATAACTGCTTTTCTTACGAGCATTCCATTATGCATCTGCTGGAAGATACGTGATTTTTCTGCTTCCACTAAATCCGTATCGATTTCAACACCACGGTTGACTGGTGCTGGATGCATAATAATTGCATTGTCTTTCAACATTGCATATCTTCTTTGATTCATGCCATATTTTTCAAGGTATTCTGCATCATTCATATTAGACAATGCAGCTCCTCTTTCTTTCTGAATGCGAAGCATCATAACAACATCTGCATCTTTGATTGCTTCATCAAAATCTACAAATGGATAGCCATCTCTTTCAAATTCCTTTGGTCCAGCAAACTTTACATCCATACCAAATAATTCAAATGCATACTTGTCAGACTGTGCAACTCTTGAATGTGCAACATCCCCACAGATGACTACTTTAATTCCTTCAAGCTTATGGAATTCCTTATAGATCGTTAATAAATCTAACAGGCACTGTGTTGGGTGCTCATTTGCACCATCTCCTGCATTCAGTACAGGAATATTTAATCCTTCCAGCTCATTCCAGTAGAATTCTTTAGAAGAACGAATCACAAGTGCATTGTATCCTGCAGATTCCAATGTCTTGCATGTATCGTAAAGAGTTTCTCCTTTTGTTACGGATGATACATTTGTCGCAATATCTGCAACTTTACATCCTAACTGCAGTTCAGCAGATTCAAAGGAATAATGTGTTCTTGTGGATGCTTCAAAAAAAAGATTGGCGATCAATGCCTTATCAGGCAATTGCCAATCTGATTGAGAATTAGAAAACATTAAAGCATCGTTAAGAATATGAATCATATCGTCCTTTGAAAGATCACGAATTGAAACTAGTGAATTCTTATTCATAAAACGCCTCCATACTTCTTAAAAAAAGGAATGATTCTTACACGTGTAATTCAATTCCTTTTCTTCTGAACTATTGTATCAAACTGAGAAAGATATGCAATAGGAAATTCAAAGAATTACTTCTGCTTACGAGATACTTCCTCAACGATCTGTTTTACTCTATCGTAACAAGTTTGAGAAATGACATTACTTTCCAGTAAATAATGCGCTTCATGTAATTCAGATACAAGACGCATTGGATCTTCCGCTGCCATTCTGTTAATTTTTAATAAATATTGTTGATCATTTTCAAATAGTGACATCGTATTTACCTCTACTTCTATTTTACTCACTTACAACAATTTTTAAAGATTATTTATGATTCGTTTTAGAATTTGGATGTGCTTTTTCTACAACATTCGCTAAACGGTCTTGAGATACATGTGTATAGATCTGTGTTGTCTGCAGATTCTCATGACCAAGCAGTTCCTGAACAACTCTAAGATCTGCTCCATTATCCAGCAAATGGGTTGCGAATGAATGACGAATCATATGTGGATGAATATGCATGGATATGCCAGCATCTCTTCCGGCCTTTTCACAGATATTCTGAATACTTCTAGAAGTAATCGGAAATCCTCTTTGATTCACAAACAAGATTCCATGATCTTCTTGTTTTTTTAGAAGCATTGGTCGAATGACTTGTATATAGTGTTCTAAAAGAGAAGCACAGCGCGGATAGAATGGAACCATTCTTTCTTTGCTTTCTTTTCCAAGTACTGTAAGATATCTTTCTTTCAGATTGATATCTTTTACTTTTAATCCAGCACATTCAGAAACACGCAAACCACAGGCATACATCACTTCAATCATACTGCGATCTCTTAGAGCAATCGGATCTGTAAGATCAAAATGATCCAGTAATGTTTCCATCTGATCAAATGTTAAATACTCTGGCAGTTTTCTTTTATTTGTAACGGAATGGAATAATAGAATGGGATTATTCTGGATACCTTCCTGTCGATTCAAATATCGATAAAAACTTTTTAAAGAAGACAAATTCCTTGCATACGATGCATTAGATAATTTATTACCTGTAAATTCACCACTTCTCAATTGTGTAATATAGTCAGCAATATCTTCTTTCTTCACATCTTCAAATGAATGAATATCTTTGTCTTGAAGATAGGTTAGAAATCTTTCTACATCTCTATGATAGGCATCCTGCGTATCTTGGGAACCTGTTCTGCTTAAAGCGATATGATGCAGGAAAGATTCTAATGATTTCTCAAAGTCTTCCATCTTCCTTGAGCTTTCTGATGATTTCTAAAGATTGCGGTGCATATGCATTCTTGCGGTCTTTTTTCTTTACTGCAGCATCTAAATGAACAATACCAAAGTTTGCATTCATTGGCTGGAAGTTTCTAGAATCTGCATGTGTAATATAGTAAGACATAGAACCAATGACAGTCTGATTGCCTGGCAGGCATACTTCTTCACCATTGAGTACATGTGCCAAATTGATACCTGCAAGCATACCAGAAGCACTGGATTCTACATATCCTTCAACACCTGTCATTTGTCCAGCAAAGAATAAATCATTTTTTCCCTTGAATGCATAGGATTCTTCTAATGCAATGGGAGAGTTGATATATGTATTTCTGTGCATGACACCATAACGAACGATTTCAGCATTTTCCAGCCCTGGAATCATACGAATGATACGCTTCTGTTCAGGCCATTTTAAATGCGTCTGAAATCCTACGATGTTATACAAGGATGCTTCTACATTATCCTGACGCAGCTGTACAATTGCATATGGACGCTTTCCATCTGGTGTTTCTAGACCCACTGGTTTCATAGGACCAAATAACAATGTATTTCTGCCACGCTTTGCCATTACTTCAAATGGCATGCATCCTTCAAATACTTTTTCATTTTCAAAACCATGAACCTCAGCAACTTCTGCTGTAATTAATGCATCATAGAATGCATTGAACTGATCTACATCCATAGGACAGTTGATATAGTCAGCACTGCCCTTGTCATATCTGCTCTTCTTATACGCAATGTTCATATCAATACTGTCAAATGATACAATTGGAGCAGCTGCATCATAGAAATAACAGTATTTGTTATCAATAATCGTTCCAATTGCTTTCACCATTGCATCAGAAGATAAAGGTCCTGTAGCAATCACACATGGAGAAGATGGAATATGATTCACTTCTTCATCAATAATTTCAATATCTGGATGCTGTTGGATACGTTCTGTAATTTTCTTTGAAAATAATGTACGATCAACTGCTAATGCAGATCCTGCAGGAACTGCAGTTTCATCTGCAACTTCCATAATCAAAGAACCAATCGTTCTCATTTCTTCTTTTAATAATCCTACAGCATTGCTTGTAGCATCAGAACGTAATGAGTTCGAACATACAAGTTCTGCAAATGTATCCATATGATGTGCTTCAGATTTTTTATGTGGCTTCATTTCATATAGTTTGACATGAATGCCACGCTTTGCTAACTGATATGCAGCTTCACATCCCGCAAGTCCTGCACCTACTACGATTGCTTCTTTCATTCACTTACCTTCTTCTTTGTTGTTTTTTCGCTGTAGTCTTTTTCGCTGTTGTTTTCTTTGCGGCTGACTTTTTCGCAGCGGTTTTCTTTGTTGTCTTTTTTGTGGAAGATGATTTTTCTTTATCTTTCTTGGATACGATTCTTTCACCTTCCAGATTTTCCATATAACGACATTTAGGGAATGCAGAACATCCTAAGAAATATGTACCAAAACGAGACTTTCTCTTTAATAATTCACTTCCACACTCCGGACACATCTTCCCTGTTGGTTCTGGTTTTTCCTTTTCCTTGTTTTCTAAGCTTCTTGTATATTTGCACTGTGGAAAATTGGAACAGGAAATAAATTTACCATAGCGAGAATTACGATAAACGAGTTCTCCACCACATTCAGGACAGATTTCTCCTACTTTTTCCGGAGCTATCTTCTCCATTTTGTCATAGGCCACTTCTAATAATGGTGTAAACTTGTCATAGAAAGATCGAAGTGTTGGAACTTCTTCACGCTTTCCTTCCGCAATTTCATCCAGTTCTGTTTCCATATCCTTTGTATAGGAAACATTGATGATAGAAGAGAAATACTGATCCAGTTTTTCTGTTGTCAATTCTCCCTGTTCTGTTGGCGTAAAGAATTTTGTACGGCTCTTTTCCGCAACTGGAGCTAATGTTACATAGCCTCTTTGTTGAATTGTATCAATGATCATTGCATATGTTGATGGTCTTCCAATGCCATCTTCTTCCAGCTTCTTGATCAAAGTTGCTTCTGTATAGCGTTTTGGTGGTTCTGTAAAGTGCTGGGATGGTGTAACGGATTGGGCGTCCATTGTTTCGCCTTCTTCCATAGATGGAAGAATTGTATCTTTGTTGCTGGAATAATCACCATATGCTTTTAAATAACCATCAAACGCCAATACGCTTCCATTGGCAGTAAAATCAAATGCATTCTGTGATAATGTAACTGTTACCTTTTCAAATGCACTTGGTGCCATCTGTGAAGCTAATGCTCTATAGTAAATAAACTTGTATAGCTTGTATTGTTCATTTGTTAAATGAGATTTAATGGATTCAGGTGTATATGCAATATTTGTTGGTCGAATTGCTTCATGCGCATCCTGGGCACCATCATCATTATGTGCGTGATAGCTTCCAAGATATTCTTTTCCATATTCCTTTTCAATAAAATCTCTTGCACCGCTCGTATATAGATTCGAAAGTCTTGTAGAGTCTGTACGCATGTACGTAATCAAACCTTCGGAACCATTTCCAACATCAATTCCTTCATAAAGAATCTGTGCAATTGACATTGTTCTACGTGCAGAGAAGCCAAGCTTTGTACTAGCTTCCTGCTGCAGTGTAGATGTAATGAATGGTAATGGTGCTTTTCCCTTTGTTTTTGTTGTTTTGATATTAGAAACTGTAAACGCACCTTTTGTTCCTTCAATGACACGCATTGCATCTTCTTCATTCTTTAAAGATGCCTTCTTGCCATCTACCTTTGCAAGTCTAGCAGTAAATTTCTTGTTCTTCTTTTTAAATTCTGCTTCCACTTCCCAGTATTCTTCAGGAATAAATGCTTTAATTTCCTTTTCTTTTTCAACAATTAACTTCAAAGCAACAGATTGTACACGACCTGCTGACTTTGATTTGATTTTATTGTTTAACAGCTTTGAGAGTTTAAAACCAATGACACGATCTAGAATACGACGTGTTTCTTGAGAATGCACAAGATTCATATCAATTGTACGAGGCTGCTGGAAAGCTTCCTTGACAGCGTTTTTTGTAATTTCATGGAACGTAACACGATCAACAAGACTTTCATCTAAACCAAGCTCCTGTGCTAAATGCCAGCTGATTGCTTCTCCTTCACGGTCCGGGTCGGTTGCAAGATATACATAATCAGATTCACCTGCAAGCTTCTTTAGTTCTTTGACTGTTTCTTTTTTATCTTTAGAGATTTGATATGTTGCTTCAAAGTTATTATCAACGTCTACTCCTAGACCATCCTTTCCTTTGATTGCAAGATCTCTAATATGTCCCTTGGATGAAACGACAGTATAGCCTTCCCCAAGATATTTACCAATTGTTTTGGATTTTGATGGTGATTCCACAATGACTAAATTTTTCATTTCCGTCCTCCATTTCGCATAATATTTAAATAACAGATAACACAATAAAACAAATATTTCCGAATTTCAACTGACGAAATCGAATAATTGTTTTGTATCATACAACAAAAATGCACCTTCCTGCACTAGTTTATTGCATCCTTTTCCTTCTTCACTCTCAAAAGGATATGGAAAACACCACACGTCTTTTGAAAGATTGATTGCTTCATTGACAGTCAGCATTGTTCCACTTTTAACTTTTGCACTTGTTACAATACATGCTTCCCCTAAAGCAGCGAGGATACGATTTCTCCATGCAAAGTAATGTTTCTGTATACCTGTATCATATGGATATTCACTTAAGATGAGATGTTCTTTCTGCATTATCTTGTATAAATCTGCATTACAGGAAGGATACTGTATCTTTAAGCCAGAAGCAATCACTCCAATTGTTTTAGCACCACATAGAATTGCTGTTCGATGCGCAGCAGCATCTGCCCCTTTTGCAAGTCCTGAAACAATCACATACTTTCTCGATAAGATAGAAGAAGCCACTTCTGTTACCCTTTTTCCATAGTCTGTCAGTTCTCTGCTGCCAACAATTGTCATACATTTTTTCTCTAGCAGTGAAATATCGCCTTGATAATACAGTACCCATGGTGGATAACGCAATCGTTTTAAACAATCTGGATAAACTGCATCATAAATTGTAATGCATGGACTTTTTAAAGGAAGATGGGGTACTATTTCATTTGTTGCGATGCCTTTTGCAATCTTTGACCAGTTTCCATTGTAGAAAATACTGAGCTGTATCAATCGTTCTCTTTGATTCATAAATACCTCTACAATGATATTCACGAATTTTGATACAATTCCACAAAAAAACTTCAAAAAAGAAGTTTCTTTTAAAATAACGATTGTTGATAAATGCTGACAGGTGCAAAACTTCTTCTATGAATTGGTGTAATTCCATATGTGTGAATTGCATCCATATGCTGTTTTGTACCATAGCCCTTATTATTCTTAAATCCATATTCTGGATATAGAACATCATATTCTTTCATGATACGATCTCTTGTTACTTTCGCTAAAATACTTGCGGCAGCGATAGAAATAGATTTCTGATCCCCTTTGATTAGATCAATCACAGGCTTTTCAATATGCATTTTCATCGCATCACTTAAAACAATATCTGCGAAAGAATCCATTGCGATTTCTGACATTGCCCTGCGGTCTGCTTCTAAAATATTATAATGATCAATATCTTCCACTGATACTTCAATAATTTCAAACCACAAAGCATCTTCCTTAATGATTTCAAATAAAGCATCTCTTTTCTTTTCACTCAATGCCTTGGAATCATAAATCGCAGGATTCTCATATCCTGCTGGAAATATAACACCAGCAACAGACAATGGTCCAGCTAATGGACCTCTGCCTGCTTCATCAATCCCAACAACAAGTTTTCCTTCATTCCAGTATTGATGTTCATACAGATTTTCACATATCTTCACTTGTTTCTTCATTTACATGCTCCAATGTCAATCTGCCATATTTTCCATGTCTAAGATCTGTCAAGAATGCTTCTGCAGCACGCTTTGTATCTAATACATCATCACTGAGTTTGAAATGTCTTTTTTCCGCAATTGCCTTTAACATTCCATTAGGATTGACTTCTCCACTTTCATAGTAGTCTTCTAATAAACCAGGATACAGATCCTGAATGATATGAATGGCATCCATCGCAATCATTTTCTTATCGAGAATATCATCATTGATAGAACCTAAAGCCGCAAGAATTGATCCTGTCTTTTCATCTTCAAATTTAGGCCATAATACACCTGGTGTATCTAACAGATCCAATTCCTTATCTGCATGCAGCCAAGTCAAAGAACGCGTTACACCTGGTTTATCTGCAGCTTTTAGCGTATTTTTTCCCGCAATGCGATTAATCATTGTAGATTTGCCAACATTAGGGATTCCTGCAGCCATTGCACGTACTGCGCGTGGATTGATTCCTTTTGCTCTTTGCCTGTCTCTTTTTTCCTTCATGACATTTAAAGATGCCTGGATAATCTTTTTCCCGCATCCCGGATCTCTCATTAAATCTACCGCAATACAAGATACATTTTCACTCTGCAGTTTCTTTAGCCAGAGTTCTGTCTGTACAGGATCTGCCTGATCCATTTTTGATAGAACGATTAATCTTGGCTTTTGATTTGCCATTTGTATTAACATTGGATTTCTACTGGATTCAGGCATTCTTGCATCACGTAATTCAATGATCATATCAACTGCTTTTAATTTTTCTAACATGCCACGTTTTGCTTTTTCCATGTGGCCTGGATACCATTGTACTTTTACCATCTGTTTTCCTTTCTCTTTTTTCAAAAAGTGCTCCTGGTTTAAACCAAGAGCATATATTACCATGTTTCAACACCAAAATCACTTAATGGCCATGCAATGAAAATACCTTTTGATCGAATATTTTCTTTTTTGAATGGTCCATAGTATCTTGAGTCTGAAGAATGTGGACGATTATCACCAAGACAATAATATTCATCCTCACCTAATGTAATCTCATTGACATCTGGCATCCATCCAGATCCATAAGATTCTACATATTCTTGCGATAAGAAATCTTCATCAACACTTTCTCCATTGATATATAGCTGTCCATTTGCATAGGATACCGTTTCTCCAGGCAGGCCAATGACACGCTTGACTAAGTATTCATTCTTTTCTGGAACATAGATAACAACGATATCAAAACGTTTGAGTGGTGACAATTGATAGCCAAGTGTATTCGATACTCCAATCGATTCATCTTCTAATGTAGGATACATAGAGTTTCCTTTTACCTGTACAGGGCGAATGACAAAGTTGGTAATCACAAAAACAATCACCATACATATTGCAAGATCCTTGATAAAAGAAAATACTTCATCTGTTGCCGATTCTTCATGTTCTTCTTTTTTCACAGATTTCTTTCTCTTTTCTTCTACATTTTTCTTTTTTTCTTCAACTTCAGGATTTGTCAATCTTTCAAATACCTGTGTTTCACTAAACTGTTGTTTCTCTTTATTTTCCATAACGCAATCATTATACATCAAAAAAATAGAGAAAGCATAATGCTTTCTCTATGATGGATCTTATCGACGATCTTCCTTGATACGTGCGTCCTTAGCAGATCTACCCTTGAGGTATGAAAGATTAGCTCTTCTAACCTTACCATAACGAACAACTTCGATCTTTTCGAGGATTGGAGAATGTACTGGGAATGTTCTCTGTACACCTACACCACTAGAAATCTTACGAACTGTGAATGTAGCACCAATACCGCCATTAGAACGATCAACAACAACACCTTCGAAAATCTGAATACGTGTCTTGTTACCTTCCTTGATACGTACGTGAACCTTTACTGTATCACCAGACTTGAATTCTGGGATATCGTTACGTAACTGATTCTTAGTAATCTTGTCAACTAAACTTAAATCCATTTTCTTTTCTCCTTATATATACGAATGATCAGCAGCTCTTAGCTTATTTTTGCCAGCGGAACAGTGATGCGCTATTAAACGCCACAAGATAATATCATAAACTATATGAAATAGTCAATATCATATCCACCCAAAGTGTCTGCAAGCCTTTTCGATACCATCATTTGCATTCGTATCCGTAACATATGTTGCTTTCTTCTTCAGTTCTTCTTTTCCATTTCCCATCGCAATAGATGTCCAGCAAGGATCAAACATGACAAGATCATTTGTATCATCGCCAAATACAACAACATCTTCAATCGGTGCCTGTAGATATTCCATCATTCTTAAAATGCCATCTTTTTTTGCATCATACTGATAGATGACATATTCATCAAACATGCGCAGTCTGCCTACTTCGTTGATCCATGGATAGTTCTTTTCATCTTCTTTTGTATATGCAAGATACATTTTCATGATGGATGGCAATGTATGATAATCCAATGATGGATCATACAGATATGTCGTTAATTCTTTTCTGCGTCCTGCAGTTTCTAAAAAACGATAATCTTTCATAATGACAGAATCATCATCATTTAAAGCTAACAGCCATCCAACGTGATTTTGATCTGCCTGTTCTAATATATGAATGGATTCTTTTAATGGAATCGGCTGCAAATCAACTACCTGATCATCAATAACAATACACCCGCCACCATTGCAGACAATATTATGAATATCAATTTTATCTGTAAAGGAAATGGCTTTATAATGTGCTCTGCCTGTTGCGATAGATACAAAATGTCCATTCGCTTTTAACTGATCTAGTGTTCTTTTTGCACTTGGGACGATCTTGTGTGTTTTGTTATCTGTTAATGTTCCATCAATATCAAAGAAAAAATATTTTTTATGCATGTAAATATTCCTTTCTGTTATATGCAATACGTCCATGCATTTCCGCATGTATCGCAAAGTCAAAATGATCTACATCTGTACATAATGCAAAATCTTCTTTTGGAAATACATCCTGCTGCAATGGATCAAAGAATTTCTTTCCTTCACTATAACGAAGAGCATTCGCTTGCTTTTGAATATCTTTCACATCTTCACCGAGAAATAAATGACGCATGTATTGTGCACAAAGTGTGTCTTCTTCTGTCTCTCTTTCTTCCCATCCCATACATACAATACTGACATGTTCTGGATGATGAGATTTGATAACTTCAACTGTTGCTTTTGCATTTACTAAAGAAGCAACATAGATATCCGTAGCATGTGACGCATTCTGAATGCCAAGCGTACCATTTGTTGTAGTATGAATCACTGTTTTATCACTGAAATCTTTTCCAGTAATACTGCTAGGTGCATTGCCATAATCAAATCCTGGAAGTATCTTTCCTTGTCTTTCGCCAATCAGAATATATTCTGGATGTTCCTTCTTAAATGTATAAGCCTGTTCCTTATCATAGACAGCTCTAACTTCTTTACAACCCTGTGCAAATAAATATGCTTCTAAAGAAAAAGCACGAAATACATCAATAATGATTGTTGTACCTGTTGCTTTTTTGGCTCCTTCCTTTAACTGTAATATTTCAATCTCCATGAATTTTTTCCCCTTCAAACGTATTATACCTCTTGCAAGGCCCTTGTTTTAGGGGTATATTACAAGCAAAGAGAGTTTTTTATGTCAAATCGTGAAAAGTTATATTATCCATTTGCATACACACACCACTACGCATATGTCGTAGCATTTTATGGTAGTAATGCACCAACGATCGTAAAAGGTCCATTGATCATGAAAACATACTACAAAGATGATTCAAAAAAAGAAGTTGATATTCAGCACACTTCTGAATACTTCATGGATGAATTATTCTATGAAACAAACAAAGTCATTCGTGAAATGATGCATGATTCATACAATGGAAAAAGAGATCTGATTGAATTATCGTTGCCTGAGCTTGGAAGTGAATATCGTATCATTTACAATGCGAGCGAAAAGCCAAGTGAAAGATATGATGATTCCCTGGCAATTTTAAGTAATCGTGATTCAAAGGCAAAAGGTGTCGCAATTATATTAAAAAGAGATGCTAACGGTATTCACTACCTCAATGAAGCAGAAGCACGTAAAATCTGTTCCTACTACACAAACGAATAAGATGGAGATTTCTCTCCATCTTGTTTTTTATTCATTGACTGCTTTTTCTGTGACAACACCATATACCATTGGTGGAATCTCACATAGCTCTTTTTCGATATGAATTGCTTCATGCATCATCTTGATAACATCTTCTACATTCTTGTCATCATTGACATATAGCGTGCATAATGTATCGCCACTCTTTACTCGATCTCCACATCTCACTTTCATGACCATACCAACAGATGAATCAATGACATCTTCTTTTGTTGCTCTACCAGCTCCTAGCATTTGTGCAGCTGTTCCAATTGCCTGTGCATTCATTCCTACAACATATCCATCTGCTTCACTCTTTACATCAATATACTGTTTTACAGATACGAGTTTCTTCATATTTTCAACTGTTAAATACGAAGCATCTCCACCTTCTAAAGCAATCATATTCTGCAGCTTCTTCAAACCACTGCCATCATGAATCTTTTCAATCAGCATCTTTCTAGCTTCTTCTTCATTCTTTGCAAGATTACCAAGAATCAGCATATTTTCACCAAGAAGCATACATACTTCAAATAATGGATCCTTCTCATTGATTTCACCACTCAATACTTCGACTGCTTCCTGTACTTCTAAAGCATTACCAATCTTCATACCTAACGGCTGGTTCATATCTGTCACAAGTGCACGCACGCTTCTACCAACATGTGTACCAATGGAAACCATTGTTTTTGCCAGTTCAAACGCATCTTCCTTTGTATGCATGAATGCACCTGTACCGGTTTTAACATCCAGTACAATTGCATCAGAACCACTTGCAAGCTTCTTAGACATAATAGAAGAAGCAATCAAAGGAACACATCCTACAGTTGCCGTAACATCACGTAAGGCATACATCTTCTTATCAGCAGGTACAAGATTACCAGTCTGTCCAATGACCGCTACACCATTTTCACGTACGATCTTCTTAAAGGAGTCCATAGACTGTTCAATGTTTGTTCCAGGAATGGATTCTAGTTTATCTAAGGTCCCACCAGTATGGCCTAGACCTCTGCCACTCATTTTCGCAACTATACCGCCACATGCCGCAACAAGTGGAGCAACAATCAATGTTGTTGTATCACCTACACCACCTGTAGAATGCTTATCGAGTTTGATACCTGGCAAATCGCTAAGATCAACAACATCACCAGAATGCATCATACTCATTGTAAGATCCGCTGTTTCTTTGGATGTCATACCTCTTTGTAAAATTGCCATCATCATACTAGACATTTGATAATCTGGAATTTCACCACTCACAAAACCAGTCACCATCTGCTGGATTTCTTCCGTTGTCAAAGAATTTCCATGTGCTTTTTTATCAATTAAATCTACAAATCTCATATTATAGTTACCTCTATTCGCTAGTTATATTATCTGCTTAATTAGAAGCACTTTCAAGCTGTAGAAAGAAGATAAAAAGCAAAAACTGTCAGCTCTTGCTTACTTTAATTTCTTACCACAGTTTGGACAGAATGTAATATTTGGATCCGTTATCTTTTCACCGCATTCCGTACAGTAATATGGTTCAAATTGCTCATTTGTTATTTCTGTTGAAAGAACCTGCGTATCTTCCATTTTTGAAGATGACTCTACATTCTGTGATGTTGAATATGCTGTATCACTTTGTGGCTGTACATAGTACAGATCAAACAATGCCATGCGTTTACGATAATAAACGAAATTCAAAGCAGCTTGAATAAAGCTGTAAATAATCATTGCAACATACATCGCAATACAAATGTTATAGGCAAGATTCTGAAAGAAAGCATCAGATGTATCGACGGAAAATAGTATATACGAAGGATTCTTCATCATATAAATCATTACGATCAATGATTCAATAAATTCTACAACAAATCGCAGGCATACTGCTTTTGGTCCATATTCCTTCCATTTCCATAGGCCAACACATGCATAGAATACGATAACAGCACTCAGACAACTCATTAAAGAATGGAAAATCACAGGCCAGAATAGAGGTCCCATATGATTCACAGAATATCCTGCAGAGGCAAGAAAATCATTTAAATTTCCTGTTTTCAATCCAAACAGCTGCTGAAAAACAGAGACAATATGAAACAAGCTGGAAATGAACAGAAATGGTAAAGTAATTTTCAAAAACCAGTTCCATTTTAATGGTGTGTTCTTTCGATCATAATATTTCATACACTTCTACCTCGATCAAACTCATTTTATCATACTACAAGTCAATTTTTCCCTGCTGCAGCTTTTTCAGTACTTTTTTTTCTTCATCAGAAAGAATATGTTTTTCATATAGATCAGGACGGAGCTGTTGTGTCATCAACAATGATTCTGCAATTCTCCACTCTTTGATTTTTGCATGGTTTCCACTCAATAAGACTGCAGGTACTTCTTGACCATTGTAGTCTCTTGGCTGCGTATATTGCGGATATTCCAATAGTCCATTTTCAAAAGATTCATCATCTGTAGATCCTTCAGAAATAGAACCTTCCAGTAATCGAATCACAGAATCCATCACTACCATGGATGCAATTTCACCACCTGTTAAAACATAGTCACCAATGGATAACAGTTCATCACAATGGTCATTGATTCTTGCATCTAACCCTTCATAGTGACCACACAATAAAATTAAATGGTCTTTTTTTGCGAGTTCTCTAGATTTCTTCTGTGTCAATGTCTTTCCTAATGGAGACATCATAATCGAATAGCTGTTTTCTGTTTTCACAGAATGCAAAGCATCCAGTACTGGCTGACATTTCATAACTTGTCCCATGCCTCCACCAAATGGAGAATCATCGACATGTTTAAACTTATCCAAGGCGAAATCTCTGATTTGTACAAAATCAACTGTTACGAGCTCTCTTTTCAAAGCTCTTCCAATAATAGAAGTAGACAGGAAACTTTCATACATTTCTGGAAACAATGTCAGTACTGTAATTCTCATAGCAATCCCTCCTGCATCTGAATATGGATTGCATGATTTTCTAAATCAACATTTTGAATAAACGCAGGAACAAATGGTACTAGAAAAGAAGAACCATCTTCTTTTCTGATACGAATGTTATTCTGTGCGCCCAATGTTTCTTCAATAGATGCCACTGTACCTAAAAGAGTTTGATTTTGATCATATGCTTCTAAGCCAATGATCTCATCACGATAGTACTTGCCATTCTGCAATGGTTTACGATCCACTCTAGAAATATAGACTTCGCATGTCTTGTATTTTTCAACAAGATTGATATCCAGATGATTTTCAAAGCTGACTAAAGCATGTCCTTTATGTGTACGATACGTCTTTACAGTAAAAGGCAAATAGTTTCCTTCAAATCGTACATAAACCGTATTCCCTTTTTGATAACGTTCCCTATCAAAATCGGAATAGGAAGAAATCTTCAATTCCCCTTTGATACCATGTGTATTTACGATTTTACCGATACAGATATATTCCATATTTACCTCCTATTGAAAAGAAAAGATGGTATTCCCATCTTTCTTAGATCTGTTCAAACTTGATACTAACTTTCTTGTTGTCAGTGTGAGAAGCAACAGACATTACTTGACGTAATGCTGCAGCCATACTGCCTTTTCTACCAATCAAACGAGCAATATCATCATTTTTTGCATATACATACAAAACGATTTCTTTTTCGTTGTTGGATGGCATCTGGCGTACTTCCAAGCTATCTTTGTCTTCAACCATTGGTTTAACAAGATCTAGAAGTACCTCATCGAAACGAGCCATAATTACTTCTTCTTTCTAGCTAATTTTTCTTCATGAAACTGCTTCATGATTCCCTGACGAGAAAGAATGTTACGAACTGTATCAGATGGCTGAGCACCATTGTTTAACCACTTCATAGCCTTTTCAGCATCAACGAATACTGTTTCAGGTTCTGTTGTAGGGTTGATCCAGCCAATAGTTTCGATATCACGACCGTCTCTTGGGAAACGGGAATCTGCTGCAACGATACGGTATCTAGGTGCCTTCTTAGCGCCCATTCTCTTTAAACGAAGTTTAACTGCCATTTTTATTTCCTCCTAAATTACGTGTACTACTATACAAGACATAAAATAGTCTGTCAAGGTTTTTTACTTGACAGTTTAAATATTTTTCAAGCTAAATGGCAATACAGATCACTGTATTGCCATGATTTTACTTGAATCTTTTTCCGTATGGATTGTTCTTTAATTGTGCCTGTGCCTGATTCATCATCTTTTCAAGAGACTCTTCATTCAAGTTGCCATTTCTCTGCATTCTGCCAACCTGATCCATTGCTTTCTTCATCTTGTTAAATTGATTGATCAGTTTATTGACATCATCTACTTTTGTTCCAGAACCTCTGGCAATTCTCTTCTTCATTGTGCCTCTCAGCTTTTCTGGATGTGCTCTTTCATAAGGTGTCATAGATTGAATGATTGCCTTTGTATGTGCCATGGCACCATTTGCCTTAGACTCATCAATCATTCCAGCATACTGATTCATACCAGGAATCATCTTGATGATTCCACTTAAAGGTCCAAGCTTTTGAATCTGTTCAAATTGCTTCAACATGTCGTCCATTGTAAACTGGCCATTCATCATTCTTTCAGCCATTTTTTCATTTTCTTCCATGTCAAGCTTTTCTTGTGCTTTTTCTACAAGAGAAACAACGTCCCCCATGCCCAAGATACGGTCTGCCATACGATCAGGATGGAAGATACCCATATCTTCAATCTTTTCACCTTCACCGACAAACTTAACAGGAACACCAGTGATCTTCTTAACAGAAAGAACACCACCACCTCTAGAATCGCCATCAAACTTCGTTACAACAAGTCCTGTTAATGGAAGTGCATCGCTGAATGCTTTCGCAACATTAACGATATCCTGACCTGTCATAGCATCTACAGTCAATAAGATTTCATCAGGACGAACGTATGCATTGATATCCTGCAGTTCTTTCATCAATTCTTCATCAATATGTAATCTACCGGCAGTATCAATAAAGACTGTATCGTATCCCTTTTCTTTTGCATATGCGATACCTTTGCGAACTGTTTCTAACGCCTTGGTTTCTACACCTAATGTAAAGACTTCTGTATCAATTTCTTTACCAAGTGTCTGTAACTGATCAATTGCGGCTGGACGAATCACGTCTGCAGCAATCAGCATTGGATTGCGTCCTTGTTTTTCCTTCGCAATTTTAGCAATCTTGGCAACACTCGTTGTTTTACCTGTACCTTGTAAACCAACAAGCATGATAATTGTCATACCATCTTCTTTATATGCAATCGTAGAATCATTGCTTCCTAAAAGATCAACGATTTGATCATGTACGATTTTAACAAGCTGCTGACCAGGTTCAACTGCACTTAATACTTCTTCACCTCTTGCCTTTTCACGAATTTCTTCCAGGAACTCTTTTACGATTTTATAGTTAACGTCTGCTTCAAGAAGTGCAAGTCTCACCTCTTTTAGCATTTCTTCCATATTCGCATCCGTAAGCTTGCCTTTGCCTGCGACATTGCGCATCGCTTTATTTAACTTTTCACTTAATGAATCAAATGCCATTATTATTACCTCTCGTGCATCTATTTTAGCATGAGATCACAATTTAATACACGAAACCATTTTCTTTTCCTTTAATTGTTAAAAACGTAATTTTCTCCGCAATGATTCTTGAAAGATATTCTTCTTCCTTTCCTTCCATTTTGCACTTTCCTTCCAGTCTTCCTCGAATCGCAAGTAAATCTCCTGCCTTGCAGACTTCTTCACATTGTTCAGCCAATCCTTTCCACACATAGATTGAAAACACATCAGTATTAAAATTTCCATCTTCCATCAAATACGGACGATTACATTCTAATAAGATTTCATATACACCTTCTTTCCATCCAACCGGCTTCAGAATTTTCCCTACAACTACGCAACTGTTCATAACCTTTAAATAACCTTTCTTTTTTCTATTATTCAACATAATTTTTATATGACTTACAAATCATAAAAAAAGCATACTTGCATCACTTTGTGCAAATATGCATATGAATATTCGTATTTTTGTTTCAAAATCGACGAATTTACAAGTTTTTTATGAAAGATGTAAAATTCTTTTTAACTTGTTTTTTCGTTCAATAGATTTTTTTGCTTTCATAATATCTTGTGTAAACTTACAAGAAGAACCGCAGCTGCCATGGCAATCTCCACAATTGCCACTGCAGTCATCCACTCCATGCACCATTAAATATTTCACGTCTAGAATCAGCAGAACGGCAATGACTAAAATAATTACAATATTGATCATAGCTACCTCCCATACTTATGATGCTTTGATTTTATTCAAAAGTCAATTAGTTTGCACTAACTTATCAAAAAAAGAAAAAGATCCATGATATGCATGGATCAGATATTTAAAATATTCATGAAAATCTGGATAATATCTTTTGCAATAAATGTAAAATACATTCCAAATACACTCATCGCAACAAATATACCAGCAATAAGCGCAAGCATTGCTCTTTTGTGCGGCAAGGAAGTCTTGTTAAGACCATAGCCAGTTAACAGAATAGAAACAAATGCAGCTGTAAAAAAGAATGCATAGCCAATCATTGTATTATAAGCAATCAAACAAGCACTGATCACATACATAACAATTTTGAATGGTACTGCAATTGTACAGATAGATACCATACGATCACGATCTACAAGTATTGTTTTATTTGTACAAGCAAGCTTGATGAGATATGTAATGAGATATTCAAAGATAAAACCATATGCCGCAATCTTGAATGCAAGATTCGCAGTCGCTGTAAAGTTCAATCTGGCAAATCCAAATGGCTCTAAATTGATAAGATGAGAGATTCCCATTGCAATACAGCTGGAAAATGCAATCCACTTCAAAATATTCAAAACACATCTTTGACCTGCAGATAACGTAGCATAATCAACATCAGCTACACGATCCATACATAATAATGGATTGATCATCATCAAGAAAAGACTATTTGAAGGCTCATCAATCAAGCGATTCAAAGCATCTTCTTTTTCCTGATACTTTCTTGCTTTTTTAGCTTTTGCTTTTTGATTCTTTGCCTGTTTTTCTAAACGTTTCTGTTCTTTCTTTTCTTCTGCAGTTGGCTGCTTTTTGACTTGTCTGATAACTTCAACCTTATCTGCTTTTTCAACTTTTTCGTTTGCTTTTTCTACAACAGGTGTTTCAATTTTTTCATCTTTCTGTACTTCTTTTTTTACATTTACGCAAACATACTGATGTGGAACATGTCGTAAAGATACAGCGCGTACATGTCTAGCTACCAGTACATTATTTCTTCTTCGATTTAAAAGGTGTAATTTTCGATTCATAAATTTTCCTCTACGCCAACTATTATACACATAAAAAATGTGCTTTTGTGCACATTTTCTTAATTAGTCTTTTGCTCTTGAGCAGTATTTGCCATCAGCTGTACTGACAACGATTGTTTCACCTTCCTGGATGAATAGAGGTACTTTCACCTGAAGACCAGTTTCAACAACTGCATTCTTCTGTGCGGAAGTAGCTGTATCGCCCTTGACTGCCTGTTCGCATTCTGTAATCTTTAAAGATACTTTATCAGGAAGAATAACACCTAAAATTTCGCCGTCAAATACCTGAATGTTGATCATTTCGGATGGTTTCAAGAAATTCTTTTCCCATTCTACTCTTTCTTCAGGGATTTCAATCTGATCATATGTTTCTGTATCCATGAATACTAATGAAGTACCATCATCATAAAGATACTGCATTTCTCTTTTATCAATGCTGGCTTCTTCAACACGGTCAGAACCAATCAGACCAAGTTCTTTTACGACACCTGTTCTTGGATCCTTAACTTTTAAAGCGACTTTCATTTTAGCCATCGCTGTTTTATTCAATGATTTATCAAGGCACTGATAAAGATTACCTTCCCAAATAAAACACTGACCTGGTTTAATTTCTGTTGACTGAATCATATGTATACCACCTTTACTTTTTTTCGTAATTTATTTTAGTAAAATAAGCTTATTTGTCAACATACATCCCTCTTGTAGAAGTATAGGAAAGAATTGTTGCATCATCTTCATCCAGTGTTATTACTAAAGTTTCTGGATAGTCTGATGTAATATTGACATATATAAAATGATCATCCAATTGATACATTTCATTATCTTCAAGATTTCCTTCAAGAAGCTGCTGCTTGATATCACTGATGACGCGTATTTCCTGCTGCAGATACATATTTGCTTCTTTCATATTCATCATAAACTGCACATTTTGTTTATCACGCAATGCAATCACTGTGATAACAGATACAATATACAACAGAATAGAGAGAAAATATGTCGAAACAAATCCATCAGTATTTCGCAATCGCTTCTGTATACGCATCTTCTCCCCTTTCATACTGCACATAAATTACATGATTTTCTTCATAAAACATACATGTATCTACATCGATATAAAAAATTTGTGTCCCAGGCGTGAGAATGATATTCTCGTTGATCAATGACAGTTTCATTTCTTTCTTTTTATACGTAAAATACAAAGCATCTTCCTCAATATGCGGAGAATACGACAGCACTAGAATTCTACGCAATTGATACGTTGCGACAAGATCCTGCAGGCAATATGGCTGTTTTAAAGCATGAGATATTGTCGAAATTGATAGAATAATGACAGGTATCATCATGACTATAATCAGAAGTGTTAACAGGTAATCAATCAATACGGTTCCTCGATTGTTTCGCATAGATCTATTTCCTGAAAAAAACGATCAAAATCATCCTGCATGATTTGACTTTCTTCCTGCAACTTTTCCTGTATCTTTACATGTACAACAATACAGCTGTAAACAATCACAGAAATCAAAGATGTAATCAGAACACTGATCAAAGCATCATTCATAAAAAATCCATCATTTTTCAACAAGTCTTCCACCTCCCAGTTCTATTACGATCTTTTTTCCATTCACATCCACTGTTTTTGCCTGGTTCACATTACCATTCTCATTAAAAATCACTGCAATTTTATCCCATTGAAATGTTATATGCTTTGCTTCTTTGATTGCAGTAGATTGATGATATAGATAATCACTTTGAAATAAGTATTTGTTATTTTTAGAGAATTCGTGGGATGGAATGACAAGTAATGTCATGACGGAAACTGCCACAAGAACAATACAGCATTCCACAAGCATAAATCCCTCATTCGATGAAAGCTTCTCCATCTTTAATCTGTAATTGTTTTGAACCATCACATTCCACCTGTGCTTCATTCAATAAACCCGCATTGATCAAATCATCCACACTCTGTGGATACTCATCATATTCCATCTTGTACTCAAGAATTGCCGCATCTGCAACTTTTTCAATTGCCTTGCATCCTTTATGATTGACAACCGACAGTGTCTTTTGAATGGATGGAACAGAAAGCAAGAAAATAACAGAAATAATAATAACTACGATTGTCATTTCCAGTAATGTAAAACCTTGATTGTTCTTTTTCATATATCCTCCCTAATAAGTCAAATGTTTTTTAGCTTAAATAAGCTATTTTTTAAGTACATATTTTGATATAAGCCAATAGATTACGGATATTTCTTGCATCAATGTGCTGAATTAT
>NZ_JBQHWJ010000013.1:0-39002 GCF_052064035.1 Bulleidia sp. HCP3S3_C9
CAATAGCCAGAATTGAATTCAAGTCAATCAAGGAAGATCTAGATCGTTATCAGGAAAGACTGGATGAGATTGAGAAGAAGGCAGATGAAATTCTGCCAAAAATCAAGAATGCAGACAAATTGTTTGAAATCAAGGGCGTTGGTAAAGCCACGGTATTAACATTTCTTTCTGAAATTGGAGAAATAAGCAGATTTGAAAATCCTAAGGAGATACAGAAACTTGCAGGTTATGCAATAGTGACGAATGAGTCCTGCAAGCATCAGGGAGAGAAGAAAATCAGCTATAGAGGAAGAAAAAGACTTCGCTGGGTACTGTACCAGACAGCGTTGTCTGTAATTGCGAAGAACGCAGAGTTCAGACAGATACACGCGTATTACACAACACGAACAAATAATCCACTGAAGGGAATACAGTCAGTGGTAGCAGTGGCATGTAAGATGATTCGCATATTCTATAAAATACTGACAGATGGAGTCAGTTATGATGGAACAAAAATGACACAGGACATTATCCGTGTATAGTATAGGCAGTATCAAACAGAGCAATCAACAAATTCATCATAGACAGATTCAGGTGGCTGATAAATCTCGGACATCTCAATCTGTCTATGACAAAGAAGCATAGATGGAAAAGCACCGGAGAGTAAGGTATGAACGTCCGCTGAAAATGCGATATCATACATCAAAGATGCAGATTCAAAAATCGACAAAGTATGAGCCGGTAGCTGATAGATATTTACACCATAGGGCAAAGACCCTGCAGTAGAGCTTAATCGGCACCCAGGTTATGGATATGTGGAACGAAGGAAGTTAGGACCTCATTAAGAGTGATCCTGGTAGACACGGGAGGTGCACAGCTATAACGATGAGGGTATTACATTAGGGCCATTTATAAATGAAACGTGACGTTTTGTTTTAATAGTACCTGTAATACATGAAAATTGTTATAATTCAGCACATCGATGCATGAAATATCCATAACCTATTGGCTTATATCAAAATAAGTATTTAAAAAATAGCTTATTTAAGCTAAAAAACATTTGACTTATTAGGGAGGTGCAGCTATTGCTTCAAACTGCTCATAGTTCCTCCTTTCAATCGAATCATCGATGAATGGATGGCCTGTTTCCGAATTGTATGATGGATTATTCAATGCTTTATAGATGGCCTGTTTCAGATCTCTTTTGAAATCTGTGTGATTGTTGTAAAGATGTTCTTGGATTTTCATTGCTTCCTTGTTTCTATCAAAATAGCTGTAGATGCTGCTTTCGATATTCTGATAGATGAGTGAATCATCCAGTCCTGGATTATCATTTGCTTTCAATTCATTGACCACATTTATGACGATATCATTTGCCAGCTCATTCATTTCGACCGGTGTGATATATTCGTGTACCATTGTCCGTTTCTTCAGGTTTTGGGCAAACAATGGCTCCAGTTTGTCAATCATCTCATGAGCCGTACTCTGGATATTGGATAGTATGGTCTTCAGCTTTGCTTCATCCTGGGCAGCATAGCTGGCGATATAACCGAAGGAATAATCGGAAGTATCAATGCCAAAGTGATCGCACAAAACAAAAGCGAGAGATTCGGCTTCGATCTCCCGCTGGTCGGAATCCTTATCGGTTGTCTTGTGAAGTATGCTGTGAGAATATTCATGGATCAGCGTTTTGGCAATCTGCATATCTTCCAGTTCCATATTAAGCACGATCCTGTCTTCGGCGATTGAATAATAGCCTTTGGCACCACCAACCAGAACCGCATCTTTTGAAGGTGAATGGTAATCGATTGGAATGGTGCAGATGTCTTTGACGGAATCAATGAATGCCAGTATCTCATCAGAACTTCCGGTAAGATTATGAATCAAAGAGGGAAGGGGTTCGCCTGAAGTCTGGGATATATCAAAGACGGTCGTGGTCGTAAAGCGAAGCTGGTTGATGACTCTTTCTTCCTTGATTGGATCACCATTTTCATCAAGGACTGGATTGCCATCTTCATCAACCTTATCCATCAGTTGGGTAATCTTGCTTGTTACTGGTGCCAGGATTATCAGTCCTCTTTCACCTTTATCTACATGACGGTTGAAGTTGTGCTGCCATGCGTTGTATCCAGCTACCAGTGTTGCATCCGGTTTCTGGGCCAGTATCAATAGGGTATTGTTCAATGAATAGCTATGAAACTTGGAACAGCAGGAAAGGTATTTCCTGAAGTTGTCTGAACTGTAAACATCCTTGACACCCTGTTCGATCATTTCAAAAGCCTGTTTGGTCTTTTCTTCTTTTGTCACTTATTCACATCCTTTCTTCATCGTTCCTGTTCTTTTGATCTGTTCATGCATCGAAATACATATTTGTCATCAAACCTTCTGATCATTGATGGATATTCAAGATCGATATTTTCATCATTCTTTCCGTCAAAGAAGTATTCATCGACGTCGCCATAGTCTTCACCAATGCGCATGTAACGGTAGGAATACTGGTTTTCCTGTAGATTCTTAAGACCGCTCATGATAGGGAAGACACCGTCATAGGTTTCATACCACTTGATATCATTCCAACCGAAATAGATTGCATCCTTTGTCCGGTGTACCACATCCATGTACTTCAGGTAATTATAGTGATCATTCAGCTTATTCAGTCTAAGATATTCTTTTACATGCTTTGAAAGTTCGTTGAAGCCATCGATTGATAAAATGATTCTTACATCGCTTCTGTATCCCATTTCAGACCTCCTTTCATCCAAAAGAAAAGCACCAGCGATTGCTGATGCATTTAGTATTGTTTTTTATCCTGCTGATTTGATTACGAATCCTAATATCTGCTTAATAGCCAATCCCTGATGTCGAAGATTTCAATTCCTTCATAGGTGTATTTAGGATGGCCTGTTTTGGCAATGATGATCTTTGGATATGCATCCTTGATTTGCAAAAGAGGTGCATATTCCCTCTTAAAGGTTTCCTCTTCGGTGATATTGTCGCTTACCTGGATATAGATCTTTTCACTTCCTTTTTGGGCAACAAAGTCTATTTCCTTCTGATAGAGCTTTCCAACATAGACATCATAGCCCCGACGCAGCAGTTCAAGGCAGACCATGTTTTCATAAACTCGGCCATAATCCATGTTTCTTGTGCCAAGAACGGCATAGCGCATGCCAATATCGCTCAAGTAGAACTTCTCAGTACTTTCCAGATACTTCTTGCCGCGGATATCATAACGCTTGATATCATAGAAGACAAAGGCGTTGCATAGGTATTTGATATATTTGCCAATGGTAACATGATTGGTTGAAACATCTTTTTCAGAGAGCATATTGCTGATCTTGCTTGGCGATGTCAAATTCGAGATGTTGTCCATCAAAAATTCACTTAAACGCTGCAATACCAGGGTATCTGGTAAAGAATACTTTTGCACAAGGTCTCTTGTTACAATCGTTTCATAGACTTCCTTGATATAATCCTTCCTGTCTTTTTCAGTATTATAGGCATAGGATCCAGCTAATCCACCTTTAATGGTGTAATCTTCAAAAAGATGTCCTATATCATTAGTATTTTCATAGTATTGACAATACTCCTTGAAACTGAATGGATAGACATGGATTTCAATATATCTACCAGTAAATAGTGTAGCTAAATCTGCACTAAGTAAAAAAGCATTGGAACCAGTGATATAGATATCATATTTCCTTTTTGAATACAGGCTATTTACAGCCAGTTCGAAATTAGGGCACATCTGTACCTCGTCAATGAAAAGGTAATTTGCCTTGCCTTCTTCGTATTGTTTTTCAACATAGTTGTGAAGGGCATGGTACTCTTTCAGATGTTCAAACGAAAGATCCATGAAGTCGATAAAAATAACGTTAACATCATCAAAATTGTTCTTTAGGTACTGAATATATTCCTGCATCAGTATTGACTTGCCTGATCTTCTGATTCCTGTAATGACCTTTATGTCAGGAGTATCCTTCAGATTTTTTATTCGATCCAGGTATTCTGTTCTTTCAATGGTTCTCATCGTATCGCCTCACTTTCAAAAAATGAAAAAAATTAAACTTTTGAAAGCCATCTTTGTCTGTATTATATCCGATTATAAACAGTGTACGCAATATATCACTTTCAAAAAATAAAAAAATTTAAATTTTTGAAAGCAGACAGTATGATTTTGGTTTAAATCAAACATAGTAATATTTCCAAATAAGCTAACGAATTTGTTTGCCAATGACTACAATCCTCTTGTTTTCATCTCTTGTATCACAGGTAACTAAAGTCATCAGCTGATCTTCATTTGAAACAGATACTCCAGCCCGGTACAAGCTGTTGTTTATTGTATTGGAAATGAATGCCTGGAAGTCGTTATTGGAACGCCAGCTGCTTTGGGTAAATTCAAGGGAATGGTCAAGATTGTTAAGATCAATGTTCATTACTGCAATGATTTGATACGTTCTTGTTTCATCTTCCATGATGAATCTAAAGGTTGGATGTTCCGTATAGTAATCGCTGTTGATGTAATCCATCAGCGGTGTGAAGATGATATTGCTTCTGGTGCTTGAATGGCCATAGATGACAACATTCTTTGCATCTATGTTTCCATCGCCGGAAATGTAGGGAATGCCAGCAGCTGCATATTTTTGTTCAATATTTCTTCTGACATAGTAGTCGTTGTCAGGAGCCTGGACAACCGGTTCATAAATGATGCGATCATCAAATTCGATGATTCCCACAACATCTGGATTGGTTTTTTTGAGCAAAGGCAGGGAAAGCTCCTTTTCAGAAGTTTCCTCATCCTTATTCGTTTCATTGGTTGCTGGGACATCGACATAGTAGTCGGTATAGTTATAAGCCTTTTTGGTATTTATGACATTGTAAGCACAGATTCCGGTAATTCCAATTGCTGCAGCGATTGCTGCAATCAATCTGATTTTTGTTTTCTTTTTCATATCTAGACTCCGGTATTTGGAACAATGATACGGTCATTTTCAAAATAGACGATTACAATGTCACCATCTCGATCTGCTTCCACCTTATAGGATTTGGATTTGTCAGCCAATTTGTAGGAAATAGGAGCTTTGATTTCTTTGAATTCATATTCATGGCCATAGATGGCATCCGCCAATACTGCCTTTCCATCTTTTACGATATGCTTTGTGACTTCTTCACTACCAATTTTTCTTGAATAGTAGATTCCATCATCAAGATCCAAAATGATTTCCTTGTTTTCATCCGTCTTGGCTGTTTTGATGATTTCTTCAAAGGCTTCATCCTTGGCAATTTCATATTCCTCATCCTTTTCAGAACCTTTTATCATCAGATTTCCTGAACATAGGGAGGTAACATATTTGCCAGTTGTCTTGTCATAGACTTCAAAGATGGCACCATTCAGGAAATGGTCCTTATGTTCACTGTCCACTTTGTTTACTTCCAGATCCAGACGTCGTTTTTCGTTGCGAAGTTCCATTCCAACTTCAATTGATTCCAGGCTTGTATCACCATATTCAAAAGTGAATTCATGACCTTCTTCATCCAGAACAAAGCCAACATTGGTTTCAAGTTCTCTGATATAGTAATCGCCAGCAGGAAGGTCCAACTGTTCAACATTGTGGCCATTTTCATCCAGAGTCAGAATTCCAACAAGTCCATCAGCTGGAATGCATACTCTGCCGTTATCATCATCTTCATCATAAGATAAAAGAACAGGTATCACTTCTTCAACTGGTTCCCTTACAACAATTTCATCTTTTGCATAGACACCAAATACAACATCCTTGTAGGCATCAGGATCTTCGTCCTCAAATGTCTTGGTGATTTCAAGATCCAGTTTCTGTCGATCATTCTTGTAGGATTGCTTGATTTCAACTACATCGATCAGCTGTCCACCATACTCAATATCGAAGTCGTAGACAGTTGGATCCAGTACAAAGCCTTCAGGTGTATTGATTTCAGTAATGGAATACTTGCCAAGCTGGAGAAGAGAAGAAGTGGTTACACCATCAACTGTTGTAAAGGTATCTACAACATCTCCAGCGCTATACCAGAGCGTTCCTTCAGGTGTAATGATATCTTCTCTTGCTGTAATCTGATAGGTTACCCCTTCAAGATATTTCTCTTCGTAGATTGGAGTATAAAGTGTACCGTATTCTGTTTCGCTTGTTTCTATATCGGCAAGGATTTCTCCATACTTTTCAACATATATCTGTCCCTTCTGGGTAGTATTGTCAAAGTTCATGAAGATTTCGGTTGCTGTACCATCCACATTGACTGGAATTTTCTTGTTGCTTAATACATAGCCATAAGGTGCTTTGATTTCAACAATCCAGTATTTGCCAAACTTCAGTGTTTCCGGAAGATGAACCGATCCTTCTTCGTTTGTTACGAATACATCGGTTTCGTACTTGTTTGGATAGGTTACCTTCTGCTTGATGAAGTTGCCGTTTTCATCCTTGATCTTGAATTCAACACCAGCTGCTGGAATTCTTTTTCCGGTTTCAGCATCGGTTTTGTAGATATTGAGTTCAGCTTTTAAGGTATCGTTGTAGATGTTGTAGAAGTAGGTCTTCTGATCCTGTTCGATCTTCACTTCAAATGGCTTCAAGGTATCATAACCGGTAACAGCATGTTCCTTGACAACATAGGTTCCATATGGAAGCCAATCAGTAATGGCACGTCCATCTTCATCTGTAGTCAGTGTAGCAACTGTTTCACCGCTTGACTTGAGGATTATATCAAACACAAAGCCAACACCAGGTTCTGATATGACCGATTCATATGGATCTTTTCGTTCCTGCTCGATTGTCTTGGCAATTTCGATTCTTCCTTTGATGACCTGGTCCTTGCAGGTTGTATAGAAAGTAGAAGGGGTACTATCACCAGAAAACTTCAGTTCAATGCTGCTGCAGTTGCTATTAAGTAGATATCCTTCAGGTGGTGTCACTTCACAGACATTGAGCGTCGTACCAACGGGATACTTCCTTGACTTGGCTTTATTACCATTTGTAGTAATTGTTTCCAAGACATTGCCAGAAGCATCATTTACTTCAAATACTGCTCCATTGAAGGTCGCATCTCCTTGTGTTTTATCGCCTGTTTCAATATCCTGCTTTTCCACTTCAATATCGGCATAAAGAAGTTCAAAATTCAGCTTAAAGCTTGGCGTTGGATCACTTCTTGAAGCCATGAAGATGACTTTCTGATCGCCTCCTGCTCCATAGATGACATGAACATCCCTTGCTGAATTCTTTCTTGAGAAGGTAAGAGTACGATCATAGTTTTCTGAGGTAATGGATACTGTCAGATTGTTGCCGTTAACAGATGCATTGATACCGTTGCCGCTATTGACGTTGTAATTGCCAAGGGTTCCTTTGGTATCAGCCAAGGTAACAGGAGTATTGATTCCCATTTTGACGGTCTGATTGTTGAAGGATGGTCTTCCTTGCGGCTGGCTTCTCAGGTAATTGATTTCGTTGATTTCGGCAGACAAGTCCATTGGTGTAACACCATCTGGATAGTAGGGATCATACCATCGATCAACAACTTCCCAGATCAATAGCTGAGTAGCAGCATAGTATCTTTCTGTCTGATGTCCTGGATAGGAATAGCCATAGTAATTCAGTTCCCAGATGACTTGTCTTTGGTATTCAGATAGATCATTCCATTTGGTTGTGTTGACTGGATAATCATGGTCGGTAGCAAACAATGCCCATGGTTCAATGCAGAATACAACATTTCCTCCAACCGTAAGGATTCGGATGTAGTCATATCCATAAACGCCAACGCCATTGATTCTGACAATGCGGTCACTGCCAAATCCTGGAGTTAATCGAAGCTTGGGATTTTCTGTTTCCTCTGCATAGATTTCAGGAAAAACCTCTTCAGCTGGACCAAGTTCCGTTATGGTCTCAACGGCTTCAGAATAATCGATTGGATCGTTTTCTTCAGCAAAGACGGGAGTGATTTGAAATGCACTGTTCAAAAGTACAAGCAATGTGAGGAACAGCTTGCCCGTTTTCTTAAATAAATTCTTCATTTTCTTTGTCCTTTCTTTCTAACTCTTTCAATAAAAAAGACGAGATTGACTCGTCAGAATGTCTATATAGTTCAGTAATGAATCACCACCTTTACTGGATCAAATATCCATAGCTCCATAGGTTCAAACCATAATAGGCAACAGAACCATCATTCCGATAAACAGGCTGTACTGAATAGTTGGTGATTTCCTTGTCGCCAATGGTCACAACATCATCCAGGAAATATTGCCCAGCATTATCTGCTTCAGACTGGCTGGAATATGTTGAATAGTAGAAGTTTGTGTCCATGATCAAATCACATGGCTTGTTTGGATCCATTCCAGCAGGACATGCATAATCCGGTACAGATGGCTTTTCAACAGGCTTTGGATTAGGCACAGGTGTTGGTTCAGGTTTAGGTGTTACTGGTTCTGCAGTAGAAGACTGGTCGTTTGATGTTTCCTTTGGTGGTTTGTTACCAGAATTGGTCTTCTCTTCATTGACAGGAGATGTATCAACAACCTGTTTTTCTTCCTTATCACCTTCCGAAGAAGAAGTGTTCTTCTTGTCTGCAACTGTAACAACGGCATCTTCTTCCTTTTCGGTGCCATTGGTTTCAATAGTTTCCTCAATGATTCCTTCATCCTCTTCCATTTCCTCTACAATGATATCTGCTGTTTCTACTGGTATCTCATATCGTTCATATGGTTTAAACATATCTGCATTAGCACCAATACCAAGTGCTGCTAGAGCAATTACTGATAAGCATGATAATAATAACTTCTTTCTCATTTACTGTTCCTCCTATAAGAATCTACTAATACTCTGGATAGTTACTATTACCAGTTCATTTTCTTCGGTAGGTAATAGTTTTTCGGTAGGTTGAAGGGGTTTTAGGGGAAACATGGAGTCACAACTGCCAGGTCACAAAGCAGACTGCCCCTTCATTCAGTCTGTTAAAATCACAGGTGCAAATTTCGATATCCGACATGCGATTATCGTTCCTGTTCCCGTGATTTCTTTCTGGCCCAGTTTTCAAGCAGGTGGATGATAAGATCCTTTTTCCTGTTTGGTGTGAAGTCCTTTGGAAAGTATTGATCGATTTCCGACATCTTGAAGGACAGCTTTTCCTTCTGATTCGGCTTTTCTGCTTCCAGTGTTTCCTGGATGAATTCGGTTGTCAGTTCGCCATCATGGCTTAATCGTTTGAATTCCTGGCATTGGGCAAGCGATGGTGTACGGTCATTGGCAACAATGGCATCCGCTAGATCATATTGTTCATCTACAGTCAGGAATGAAAGCTCAACAGCTGGATTGAAAGCAATCTTAATTTCGCTATCGTGCCTTCCATCCACCATTTCCTGTAATGGTTCAATCAGGTAAGTGAGGCGTATGAAACGCTGAATTTGTTTTCGATTCATTCCCATTTCTTGACCTAATGCCGCATCAGCCCATGTAGACTTATCGTAGTTTGGGACAAGTTGTCCCAAAGTTTTCTTTGAATACTCAACGGTAAGTTGATCATCAGGTATTTCATCGATTTTCTTACCTTGATGTTTCATTGCTTCAAGCCGCATTTTGTAAGCGTAGCCTCTTTCGGATGGATAGATGTTTTCTCTTTGTATGTTGGAGTCAACCATCAGTATCGTTGCCTGGTCATCATCAAGTTCTCTGACAATAACATTCATTTCTCTGAGTCCGATGTGTGACATGGCATATTTACGCCTGTGACCGGATATCATCTCATAGGTTCCATCATCCTTGGGACGAACAAGAGCTGGTATCAGGATTCCGTTTTCCTTGATGGAATCAATGAGCTTCAGCATATCCTCATCCATGGTTACATGGAAAGGGTGGTTCTTGAAATCCGATATCTTGTCTATTGGGATAGAAACAATCTTTTCAAGTCTTGATTCCTGGCGTTCCTCTTCAGTAGAGAACAGGGAATCATAATTTGGTAAGCCTAAATCTATTTTTGTCAATCGGATCACCTCCTAGAACAATGGAAGCTGATGACCACTGGATACCTGAGCATTCCATGTGTTGGCAGCTTCTTCATAAGAGTCCTTGGGATCTGAATGGTAGCCACAGATTGAACAGTACCCAAACTGTCTGAACTTGCCATTGATCCTTCCACCATCCCAGTCGATGATCACCTTGACATCGGAATGGCAAACAGGACATTTCTTAAGTCTGATCTTAATCATCTTGTTTCACCACCTCGATCTTTTCAGCAACGACATCTGTCGAATAATGCTTCTTGCCGTTCTTGTCAAAAGAACTGGTATGGATCCTTCCTTCAATACGATAAGAAACACCTTTTGATGGGTTCTTTGCAATAATGGCAGCATTTTCATTGAATGCGATGCAGTTGATATAGTCGTACCATTTTGTTCCAGTCTGGGGAACAGACAGTGTAAACAGTACATAATCGGAACCTTTGTCGTTTTTCCTGATGATTGCATCCTTAACAAGGGTTCCGATTAATGACACATAATTTGTCTTGTTCATTTTCTACCTTCTTTCTATCTTTCAAAATCATTTCGCTGTTTTGGCTTGCCAGATGAGATCAATTCATCAGTAAGCGATGCATATGCACTGGCAACCTTGGAATCCTTGGCGTAGGAATAGATGCTTTTGCCTGAAATCGAAGCTTCTCCGGCTTTTGTAGCAACTGGAATAACCGAGTCAAATACCCTGATGTTTCTACCGAAACTATCCCTGATCGTCTCTATTGTACTTTTAGCCAGATTTGTCTTCATATCTGCCAAGGTAATAGCAACTCCAGCAATGGTGAGATTGCTGTTGATCTTGCGTTGGACCTTGTTAATTGTTTGAAGCAGTTTGGTCATTCCTTTGGCAGGCAAGTACTGGGCCTGTACCGGAATGAGTACCTGGTCAGCAGCTGAAAGTGCGTTTACTGTAAGCATGCCAAGAGAAGGGGGACAGTCAATCAGAATATAGTCATATCGATTCCTTAATGGTTCAAGACAGCTGCTTAGTACCTGTTCACGGTTGATGACAGATACTAGACGCATTTCAAAGTCTGCCAGTTCAATGTTTGCTGGTATTACATCGACATCCTCTTCGTGTTTCAAAATCAAAGAGGCATACCTGATATCCTTATCATTGATGTAATCATCGAGCATTGTTGATACTGTGTTTTCTAGTGCATCGTTGTTCTTCCAACCTAAGCAGGCAGTAAGATCACCCTGTGGATCAAAATCCACAATCAGAACTTCATTGCCATTTCTTGCTAGGCCAATGGCAACATTTTCTGTTGTAGTTGTCTTTCCAACACCACCTTTCTGGTTTGCGACTGCAATTACTTTGCATTTGGACATAAAAAAACTCCTTTCCCATAACCACCAGCTAGTAGTGGATATGTAAAAGGAGTTATGATTATTTTGTTAGATAGATAAACTGGAATTTGAGTCTCTGTAAAGCTGGAATTAACCCATACAATTATTTTAATTTAGAGGTTCTTACGCAATTATCCGTATTTTGTAATTTTTCAATACTGGAATGCCAGTGTAAATCAGCATTCTCCATTTTTATTAAAGCGAAAAACGTAAAATTGCGGAAGAACCAATTTAGATATTCACAATTTTACTTGCCACAGTATCTCGAAAAACACTGTCATGTTCTACCAGGAGCATGGTCGGGGCAAACTCCGTTATGAGTTGTTCAATCTGCATACGTGAGTACACATCAATAAAGTTGAGCGGTTCATCCCATACATACAAGTGTGCCTTTTCACAAAGGCTTTTCGCAATTAGGACTTTCTTCTTTTGCCCGCCAGAAAAGTCTTTAATATCCTTTTCAAACTGTACACGCTCAAAGTCCATTTTCCTAAGAATTGCCTTGAACAAACTTTCATCAAGGTTGTTTTCTTCTGCAAACTCGGAAAGGGTTCCACATAAATACGATGTATCCTGTGGCACATAAGAAATTACAAGCCCAGAGCCAAGTGTTACTGTACCCGTATAATCTATGGACTGCCCGACTACCAACTTTAACAGGCTACTTTTGCCACTGCCGTTCTTTCCATCAAGCACAATGCGTTCTCCCTGTCTTATTTCAAACGAAACGGGTTCACAAACTGAAATGCCATCATAATAAACTACTACATTCGATAATGATGCAAGCAAATCTGTATGGTAATTAAGCGGTTGTATCTTGAGGGCTTCTGCGGTTTCCACATTTTTCAGCAATGCTGATTTTTGTTCGATTGTCTGTTGTTGTCTCGCTTCTATAGATTTTGAACGCTTCATCATTTTGGCGGCTTTATGACCGACATAACCTTTATCTGCTGCCCCAATTTTGGAAGCTTCTACACGTTCAGACCATACTGCAGAGCGTTTTGCCGACTGCTGTAATCGTCTGATGTCCTTTTGCAAACGTTCGTTCTGAGCCAGTTCAAATTCTTGCTGTCGCTCAAAATTTGACATCCATGATGAAAAGTTTCCTCTTTGCACTTCGATATTCGCTCGGTTAATCGATAGAATATGGTCAACACAATCGTCAAGAAAGCGACGATCGTGAGAAACTAAGATGAATCCCTTTTTCTTTTTCAGATATGCCGCCACACTTTTTCTCGCTTTGGCATCCAAATGGTTGGTAGGTTCATCAATCAGTAGGAAATGCCCTTCATTAAGAAAAAGAGCGGCAATCAAAACCTTTGTCTGCTCTCCGTTGGAAAGTGTTTCAAAAGGTCGCCAAAGCACATCGACATCAACATCAAGATAAGAAAGTTCTCGCATAAGTTCCCATTCTTCCGCAAGTGGGCAAATCTCCTGCAATATATCCTCTGTAATACGATTCTTATCTGAAACGGGATAAGGAAAATAATCAAACTGTACGGATGATAGGATTTTTCCACTATACTCATATTTCCCAAGCAGAAGATTCAGAAAGGTTGTTTTACCTCGTCCGTTTCTGCCCACAAAACCAAGCTTCCAATCGGTATCAACCTGGAAACTGACATTTTCAAAAACATTATCATAACTTGTCGGATATGAAAACGTAAGGTTTTCAATTTTAATCATTGACATAAATATTATCCTCCTTTGCATGTCATACGATACAAAGTCGGTTCGGTGAATGTTTACTACGTATAGATTTCACCAAAAGGAACCGACACTATACGGAGTGAATCATGTGTAACTATCTGTTCTGCACTATTCATAAAGCACCTCCAAAACAAAATAAGAGCCGCAAGAAAGTTTATCCTTGCAGCTCGTCATAGCATAATAACACCACTAAGCAAAAGTGGCAACAGCACTATATTGAGTAAGATAGACATATAACTTTCTTGCAATAGACACAATAATGCCAAAGTATAGCACTACCGCATATTTTGATTTTATTTGCAAGAAAAGTTAATCATCTTCCCACCTCTTTCTAAATTTCAAAATATTATACCATAAATCGCAGGCAAATACACGTGGTTATAAAAATTTAACAAATCGCTTATAATACAATCATATAACTTTACGCATTCCTTACTGACCGTAAAATTCTAATTTGTATAAATCCATTTATCTAAAATCACCTAGAGTATAACATTTATTTTATAGCTCTGGATAGTCGGTATAAAATTATTAAATTCATGATGGATTCTATTTTATTCAGTTGTAATAATATAATCATTCAATAAAATAGATCGAAGATCTAACTGAGAAGTATATTGATTTTCATGATATGCAATAATCGCATCAAAACCAACTCCGTGAAAACATTTTTGAAAACATTTTTTGTAGACGCATAAGAAAAAAGTCTATTTTTGCGGGATTGCACCTGTAAATAAGAGTTAAAAAGGGCAAATTTTAGACCATTTAGAAAATAATACAATCGAGTTCGCTCGCTTTCTTGGGGATTGTACCTGTGAAAACAGATGGTATTCAAGCTATAGCAATGCAAACAAAAAACGCTAGCAACTTCTGCTAACGTTTATGATCAGTTATTCCTCTATTTCCCAGTGGCCGATATATCCTCTACCAACATATTTAATGCAGTCTAATCTACTTTTTATTCTTTTCTTCATTTTTGAGAATGACTGCTTCTACTTGGGCTAGAAGTTGTTCTTTGTCAGGCATATAAGTAACGTATTTAGAAGCAAATATATTGTTACTTAATCCACCTAAAGCATACTGCATATCAACATTTCCTTTATCTGTACAAAGAATCAGTCCTATTGGCGGATTGTCATTTTCATCATTTACTTCAGCTGCATAATAATTGAGATACATATTAAGCTGGCCAACAGCTTCCGGCATTAGCTTGATTGTCTTTAATTCAATAAGAACGTATGATCTTAGAATCTTATTGTAAAATACCATATCAACATAATAGTGAACGTTGCCGAATGTTACTCTTTGTTGTGTTCCAACAAACATGAATCCTTTGCCAAGTTCCAGCAGGAACTTCTCAATTTGCCTTACCAGTGCTTCTTCAAGATCTGATTCCATCATTGGCTTGTCTTCTGGTATACCAAGGAATTCAAACACATAAGGATCTTTTACAATATCTTCAGGTTTTGCGATTTCATTTCCCTTTAAAGCTAAATCAAGTACTTTCTGTTTGTTTGCTTCGCCGTTTGATAGAAGCAGTCTTTCAAACAAAGACGAAGATATCTGTCTTCTCAGTTCCCGTACGCTCCATTTAGAGTTGATGCATTCTACTTCATAAAAATGTCTTTTATCCTTATCGGAAATGGATAACAGTTCACAATAATGTGACCAGCTTAGTCGTTCAGACAGTGTCTGAACGGATCCATACTCTTTATAAAAAGCCATCATATTCCAAATATTTGCACGAGAAAATCCTTTTCCAAACTTGTTTGTAAGATCTTTGGAAATAGTGGTGATAGTAGCTTTTTGATAGTTTTCGTCATCCTGATGTTCCATCATATCTTCAACAATCAACCTTCCAATTTCCATATATGTTACAAGAAGTGTATTATTAACCTGTACAGCAACCTGGTTTCTTGCTTTATCTAATAGACTTTCTATTTGGGTTATCAATTTGTTATGATCTAATTCATTCATTTCTTGACCTCCTAAATACTAAGTTATAAATTATTAATAATTTTGAAATATCAACAGTATTATAACATTTCTGGCAAACCATTATAAGATATTGCGTTCACTGTTTTCAGGCTAGACATCATAAACGACTTATGAAATACTGTTATCAATGAATGCAACATCATACATATCCTTAAAGATGCTATTTGCTCTTCAGGATATGTAACAACGCTTAAAAACCATTTCCGTGAAAACATTTTTGAAAACATTTTTTTTAGACGCATGGGAAAACGGCCTGTTTTTATGGAATTGCACATGTAAATAAGATCCAAAAAGGGCACATTTTCGACCATTTGGAAAATAATACAATCGAGTTTGCTCGCTTTCTTAGGGATTGCACCTGTGAAAACAGATGGTTTTCAAGCTATTGCAAGGTAAACAAAAACGCCAGCAGCTTCTGCTAACGTTTATGATCAGTTATTCCTCTATTTCCCAATGGCCACTATATCCTCTACCAACATATTTAATACAGTCTAATTCACTAAGCTTTCTTCTCACAGTTCTTAAACTGATGCCTAATTCATTTGCCATGTCTTTTGCGCTTATTTTGTTGTTTGCTCTGATCAGGCTGATGATTCTGTTATTAATATCATCTTGGGTGCCATCTTGGGTGCCATCTTGGGTGCCATCTTGGGTGCCATCTTGGGTGCCACTATTTGATAAATCATAATTCAAGTTAGGCATCTCAACTATGAACTGAGTTCTGTCAGAGTAGAAGACTGGTCTTTTTGCTTCTGTATAATTCTCCTCAAACTGGTAACCTTCGACAATCTTGCTAAGTCCGCTGCCTTGTCTTTCCATAAGACCAAGACGATTGAAGATATCGGCCAATATTGGGTTTCTTCTTTCCGAAGGGACATGCCTGATGTCTAACTCCTGAATTAGTCTTCCGTTGACCATTCCACCTGGAGAATATATCTCCATTCGATCATCGAATATGTCGATATGAACTTCGCTGCCAACTACCGTATAGTCACGATGAATCAGCGCATTGACAAGAGCCTCGGATGCGCTTTGGAAAACATATTCCGGCATTTCGATTCTTGAGAAAGGTGTTTTCCTCCACATCATTCTGGTGTTCCTTTTGATGAAGGATTCGCCATCACGTAGAAGGGAAATCAGCCCTCCTTTGTATTCTGCACTGTCCAGCGCATCAATCAAACCTCCGGCTTTGGTCAGGCCATTCCATCTGGTACAGAACAGCCTGTTCTGGTAAACTGGAGTTTCATCAGCCAATAGAGCGCCAGCATTTGTTAGTTTGCCATTGCTTTTGACAATACCAAATGATTCATACAGTTTATCGTCAAAACTTTTGCCAGTCCATTGGAAGTATCTTTCCTTCAACTTGGAGAAAGAGTAATCATCAAAGTCATAATCGGTAACGAGCGAATCGAAAGTGGAGTTCTTTCCACGCATTACAAGGCGCTTCAATTCGATGGAAGTAGCCTTGACGCTCTCGTTTCCCATTCTTACGTAGGCTTCAAGCGAGCCATCGCCAGAATAGTAGTAAGGCGTTTCCTCACCCTTAAAAACATGAAGAAGGATCAGATCCTTGTTATCTTCCTTATGGAATTCAATAGAGAATTCAGGTACTGGATCAAGCCTGGTCTTGATGATTTCGCTGATCTTTTCAGCATCCTTGGCAGCATCTTTAAGCCCGATGATTTCGTCATCATCAGAAATGCCAAAGACAAGAAAACCGCCAAATGAGTTTGCAAAGGCACTGACAGTCTTGCACCAGCTCTTCGGTTTCTTTTCCTCAAGTCTTAATTTCTTGTCATATTCCGTTGTTTCGCCAATCAGGCTTTTGATATCCACTGCTATTCCTTCTTTCTTTATATGGATTTATGATTGTCTTGGTAAAATGTCTATACTATTATAACATTTCCAGCAAGCTATTATAAGATGCTGCTTCAGCTGTTTTTTAGATTGGACTTCTTGAACAGCATGTGGAATACTGTTATCAGTGAATGCAACATCATGCATATCCTTAAAGATGTTATTTACTCTTCAGGATATGTAACAATGATTTAAAACCATTTCCGTGAAAACATTTTTGAAAACATTTTTTGTAGACGCATGAGAAGCAGGGGATATTCCATGGAATTGCACCTGTAAATAAGTGCCAAAAAGGGCATGTTTTCGACTATTTGGAAAATAATACAATCGAGTTCGAATAGTATCAAAAGTTGAAAAAGTCCTTTATTCAAGGGCTTTTTTTAATGTCTCAAGTGGTGCTGAAAACATTTTGAAAACGTATTTTGTATTTGGTGCCTTAACGAAAAGCCTTTTGCAAAGAGGCTTTTTTATAATTAGAATTATAAAATAATAGTACAGGAGATAAAAATGATTGATAAAGCAATAGAATATATCAAAGAATTCTTTTCAAAAGACAGCAGTGGTCATGATGATACCCATACAATCCGTGTATATCAATTGGCAACCAGGATTGCAAAACAAGAAAAAGCAGATATTCTAATTGTTCAATTAGCTGCTTTATTACATGATGTGGATGATATTAAACTCTCACCGCAAACACATTCTACCAAGAAAAATGCTGTTGATTTTATGATAGAAAACAAAGTTGATACTGAAATAATTGAGAGAGTGTGCAAGATTATCGATGAAGTTTCGTTTGTGGGAACAGATTCTGTTGTGCCTGAAACTATTGAGGGTAAATGCGTACAGGATGCAGATCGACTGGATGCCATTGGAGCAATAGGAATTGCCAGAGCATTTGCATATGGTGGCAGTAGAGGAAGAAAGATATATGATCCAGATGTGAAGCCAGTAATAGGAATGAATAAAGAAGAATATCTGAAGAAACAGGACTCTACAAGCATTAATCATTTTTATGAGAAATTACTGTTATTAAAAGATATGATGAATACAGATACTGGAAAGAAAATGGCAGAACATAGACAGGAAGTTATGGAAGTGTTTCTTGAAGAATTCATGGCTGAATGGAATGGTGAGAAGTAAATAAAAGCTAGAAAATATCATCTAGCTTTTTATGTATTTGTTATATTTTGATGAGAGATTTCCTCCTCTTACTAAAATTTCATTCCAGTATGAGGAGGGAATCAATGAAATGTATTGAATTTATAACTGTATATACGTTTGTTTTCATTCAATGTTAAAATTCGTTGCTGGTAAGAACTAGTGAAAACTATACAATGAATATAGGAAGAGAGGTGAGATGGCATGCTGCAAGATAATATAAAGATCATAAGAAAAAATAAAGGGTATTCTCAAGAAGAACTGGCAAGTAAATTGCATGTGACGCGTCAAACAATTTCTAAGTGGGAAACAGGACAATCAGTTCCTGATGCAAATCTTTTAAAGCAGTTATCTGTTATTTTTGATGTATCTGTTTCAGAATTGATGGATGGAAATGCTGAACGTATTTTGGAGAATGAAGTTATTGTTGAGCAGTTGTCGCGTGTGAATGAAAATCTTGTACTTGCACATAAAAGATTCTCTCGTATTGCGATTGTAGCAGTTTGTGTATGTGTATTTGTTGCAATGTTCTTTGGATTTTCGTATCTTCGTGTTAGGAAATCCAGGGGAGAACTTGTTCAAGACATACAACATATAGGTGAATTGACATATTCTATGCCTTCTTCAGATAAGTTCTATCATAAAGAAAACGATATTGGTATTCGAGTATTGAAAGATGGATTCCAACAAATAGCAGCTAAAATTTATCGATGCTATGACGATATGACGGAAATTAGTATTTGGAACTATGGTGATTATACACAAGAAATCATTGATGAATTTGAAGAAATGTACGCAAATCATATATTGGACTTTACTGAAATATGTGGAACCTTTCCATCTGGAGTAGAATTCTTTGTGCAGGCTTCAGATGCATGGTTTGAGGGAAATAATATCTATTCTCTTGGTTCGTTTTATAAAGCATATATAAAATTAGATGGAAAACTGTATTATGTGAGTGTTACAGGTGGTGATCAGCCATTGATATATGGTGAGCAAGTTGTTTCTACTTTTGCAATAGATAAAACTTTACAGGAAGAATTGATTGAAAAGTAATGTTGTATAAAAAATCAGGAGTTTGATATCCTGATTTTTTGTGTTACTTTTGCAAACTGTAATGAAATGTATGTTCTGGACTGTTCCAATGTTCATTTGCTATCCAGTAGCTTGTTAGATCTGTTAAGTTATATACAGCGCTATGAACCGTTGTGCCTTTTGTCTGGTCTCCTTCAACTACCCATGTTCTTCTTCCTACGCCTTGCAGCAAATCCATTGCTGCTTGTTCATTCTCAATGACTCCGTTTGTTGGACTTAACTTATCTGATAAAAATTGATAGCGATCATATCCTTTTGCTTCATCTAGTGTTGGATAATAATCTGGCTGAACGATGAAATTCGTAACGACCTGGTATGGCTGTGTGTTCTTTGTGACTTTGAATTCACGTTTGCTGCCATCATTATCTGTACCATCAGTTGTACCTGCCCATTCTAAGATTGCACTGTTGCCTTCTTTATCTGCTACCATATAGTGATATGAAGTGCCTACGGAGTCATGCATATCATATTTTGAAGCTAATGCAATTGCTTCCTCAACATTATCTGCATAATCTAGAATTAAACGGAGCAGTGTTGTTGAAGTGATATCTGGTCGATCTGTATTCTGACCTGTAGGTGTTGTTGGTTCTCCCTGGTATGTCATATAAATACCACATGCAACACCAGCATCATTGATACCATCTAATGGAATATATGGTGCAGCCAGCAGTAATGCTTTATCTTTGATACCTGTAATCCCTGTTTCTTCTTTAATGCCTAGAAATTGCAGATCAATTGTTGAAATAGATGCATGTCTTCCTTTTGGATTTGTATGAACAATAGCGGTATTTGTTTGTGAAAAATCATAATTTCTTCCAAATACAAATTGATTGTCTTTTGTCCATGCAGTAAATGATGAACATGCGATATCTTTTGGCTTGATTGTCATTGGAATTAAACCTTTTGTAATGTTGTCTGTGACGAATTGAATTAATTCGTCATCATTGCTTGCACCACCTTGTTCTAAGAATTCATCAAAGTAATAATCACCAGATACAGTCATTTCATATGTATATCCATCATCATGTGATAAATCTTGATCAATGATTGTAGTAATGGATGATAGAGTAGTGATTTCGTTATGCCAGATGGCATAGATTCCAGCAACAGCTAGAACGATAACGCTCATAAAAATAATCAATATTCTTTTTAATAATTTCATATAATCCTCTGCTTTTTTGTTATTTTATTGTTGAAAAAACAACATTGTTGATTATATGAACTATTTGTTGAAAAGTCAACAAGTTGAAAAGAAAAATATAAGGAGGAGTTTTTCAATGAATGTCACTGAAATTAGACGTCCGGCATATATAGAAAGAATTACAACATCGGAACTCGCACAAGCTTTTATCGACGAGTAGATTGCATTAATTAAAAAACAGGTAGGAGATAAGAAAGTTCTTCTTGCTTTATCTGGTGGTGTTGATTCATCTGTTGTTGCGGCACTTTTAATTAAGGCAATCGGTCAGCAGCTGGTTTGTGTTCATGTGAACCATGGTTTACTTCGTAAGGGTGAACCTGAACAGGTGATTGAAGTATTCCGTAATCAAATGAATGCAAACTTAATCTATGTTGATGCAACGGATTGTTTCCTTGATAAATTATCTGGCGTTGCAGATCCAGAAACTAAGAGAAAAATCATTGGTGGAGAATTCATTGGAGTATTTGCGGAAGAAACAAGAAAGCTTGAAGGAATTGAATATTTAGCACAGGGTACAATCTGGCCAGATATTCTTGAATCAGAAGATGATATTAAGGCACATCATAATGCTGGTGGTCTTCCTGAAGATATGGAATTTGAACTTGTAGAGCTAGTTAGAATTTTTTTCAAAGATGAAGTGCGCATTGTTGGTGATGCACTTGGCTTGCCTCATGATATGGTGTATCGTCAGCCATTCCCAAGACCTGGACTTGGTGTTCGCTGTCCTGGAGCAATTACACGTGATTGCTTAGAAGCAGTATGTGAATCTGATGCAATTCTTCGTGAAGAATTTGCAAAGAATGGTCTTGATGAAAAGGTTTGGCAGTATTTTACTATTGTTCCAGAATTTAAATCTACAAATCCGAATTTGTATGCAATTTTAATTAAGTCATAATCGTTTCAATTTAGTCTTTTTTAGAAAAATGACTAAATTGAATTGAAGGATGACCAAATTGAAATTATAATAATGTTAAAGGGAGGGCACAATGAGACAATTTGAATATAAAGAAAGTTGGAAGAAACTTTTAACTCCAAACATCGTTTCACTTTTGACTTCCATTCATGAATATAAAGGGGAACAAAATTTATTTATCGAATCTAATTCTGATAAATTGACTGAACTGTTAGAAATAGCTAAAATCCAAAGTACCGAAGCTTCAAATAAGATTGAAGGCATTATTACGACAGATGACCGTTTGAAGAAACTTGTTATGGATAAGACAATGCCAAAAAGTAGAAATGAGAAGGAAATAGCGGGTTATCGTGATGTGTTAAATACGATTCATGAGAATTATGAATATATTCCTGTTAATGCGAATTATTTTCTTCAATTACATGGAGACTTATATAAGTATAATGGCATGAGCTTTGGTGGCAAATTTAAGACTACAAATAATGTAATTGCAGAAGTTGATTCTAGTGGGAATCAAAAAACAAGATTTCAGCCTATTGAGGCTTGGGCTACACCAGAAGCTATGCTTAATATGTGCAATGCATACAACGATGCCATTAATGATGGAATTGATCCATTGATACTAATGCCAATGTTTATATTGGATTTCTTGTGTATTCACCCGTTTAATGATGGAAATGGAAGAATGAGTAGACTACTTACATTACTTCTTTTGTATAAATCTGGATATATAGTTGGTAAATATATAAGTATAGAAAAATTGATTGAAAAATCAAAAGATACTTATTACGAACAATTACAAGCTAGTTCATATAGATGGCATGAAAATGAAAATGATTATGAGCCATTTGTAGAATATTATCTTGGAGTAATTATTGCGGCATATAAGGAATTTTCTAGTAGAGTTCAAACATTGATTGAATCTGGAATGAGTAAACCAGAAAGAATTCGTGAAGTTATAAGAAAACACATTGGCAAAATCACAAAGAGTCAAATTATGGAGAAATGTCCAGATATAAGTGATACTACAATTCAAAGAACTTTGACTGAATTGCTGAAAAATAATGAAATTATTAAATTAAGTGGTGGAAGATATACTTCATACGTGTGGAATGAGGAGAAAGAATAATGATTACAGGATAATTAAAAAACAAAATCGATAGTTTATGGGATGTGTTCGCAGCGGGGGATTAACAAATCCACTTGAAGTAATTGAACAGCTTACTTGTTTGATGTTCATTCATGATTTGGATGATACGGATAATAAAAATGCAAAAGAATGCGCAATGCTCAGCTTGCCATTTAAGAGTATTTTTTCGGATCAGGTTAAAATTGTTGAAAGAACTATTGATGGTCAACAGTTGAAGTGGTCTACATTTAGAGATTTTCCAGCAAGCAAAATGTATGAAACAATACAAGAATGGGTATTCCCATTTATTAAGAATCTACATTCTGATAAGAATAGTGCGTATTCGAAATACATGGATGATGCTATATTTAAATTACCTACACCATTGGTATTATCTAAAGTTGTTGATTCAGTAGATGAAATTTATGCATTAATGGGACAATCAACAGAAATCGGTATTCGTGGTGATGTATATGAATATTTATTATCTAAGATTTCTATAGCTGGAAGAAATGGTCAATTTAGAGCACCAAGACATATTATTCGAATGATGGTTGAACTGATGAAACCAACTCCAAAAGAAACAATTTGTGAAAGTAAGACTCGCTATTTAATACAATTTAATGTTGCATAGCCCTTGAGGTGACGGTCTCGTACCGGCTTATTTTTTATACGGAGGTTTTGTATATGCCAACAATTACAAAGAAACAGTTGGAAGATTATAATAAACTGTGTGAAGACAGGACATACGGAAGAATACTTACACCGGATGGTTTGAGAATGATTTGCGAAGCAAACAATTATGACCCGGAAGCCATCGGAAAGCAGATGCTAGAAACATATGCAAAATTCAAGAACAAAGGAGTGTCTAGATGAAAGCGGAGCTGGATATATACTATTTGTTCATTAAGAACACTTCTATAGTACATATCCTCTTTTTCTTTATCTAGACGGTATTTATTTGACATAATTAACCATCAGATTCAATCATAGAAATACAGGAAAGCAGATGATGGATAAAGTAGCCAAATATATTTTTAAATCTCATCCAATGACCCGCAGACAGATTACGAATGCTTTGAATGCTGCTTTTCCTATTTTTGCTTGTCAATGAATCTGATGGTTAATTATGAAAATAAATAGGAGAATTGTTGAATTTATGCTATATGATGTAATGATCGTTGGAGCAGGGCCTGGTGGTATTTTTTCTGCGTATGAGCTTGTAAAAAACAACGACAATTTAAAAATTGCGGTGTTTGAATCAGGGAATACTTTAGAAAAGAGAAAATGTCCAATTGATGGAAAAAATATTAAGACATGTGTTCATTGTAAAACATGTGCCATCATGAATGGATTTGGTGGTGCTGGTGCATTTAGTGATGGAAAATATAACATTACAAATGAATTTGGTGGAAATTTATATGAATACGTTGGCAGAAAAGAAGCTTTGGATCTAATGCATTATGTAGATGAAATTAACTGTTCTCATGGTGGAAAAGATACAAAATTGTATACAACAGCGAACACGTCTATCAAAAAACTGTGTATACAGAATGATCTGCATTTATTAGATGCGAGTGTTCGTCACTTAGGCACAGATATTAACTACATTGTATTAAAGAATTTATACAATGAATTAAAAGACAAGGTTGATTTCTATTTCTTGTCTAAAGTTGATAAAATCAATCATGTAGATGATCAATATGAAGTAATCACAAATGGAACTTCTTATTTTGGTAAGAAATGTATTGTTTCTACAGGCAGAAGTGGAAGTAAATGGATGCAGACGATCTGTTCTGATCTAGGCATTGAAACGAAATCTAATCGTGTGGATATTGGTGTGCGTGTTGAAGTTCCTAGTCTGGTATTTTCACAATTAACAGATGAATTGTATGAAAGCAAAATTGTGTATCGTACAAAAAAATTCCAGGATAAGGTGCGTACATTCTGTATGAACCCTAGAGGTGTTGTTGTAAATGAAAATACAAATGGGATTGTGACTGTGAATGGACATTCTTATAATGATCCAGCTTTATATACAGACAACACAAACTTTGCATTACTTGTATCTAATAAATTTACTGAACCATTCAAGAGTTCTAATGAATATGGTGAAAGTATTGCACGTTTATCTAATATGTTAGGTGGAGGTGTCATTGTTCAAAGATTCGGTGATTTGATTCGTGGACAAAGATCTAACAAGCATCGTATTGATGGTTCCTTCTTGACGCCTACATTAGCAGCTACACCAGGTGATTTATCTCTTGTCATTCCAAAGCGTCAATTAGATGATATTATTGAAATGATTTATGCATTAGATAAAGTTGCTCCTGGAACAGCGAGTGATGATACATTGTTATATGGTGTAGAAGTAAAATTCTATAACATGGATGTTGATGTTGATAACAATCTTGAAACAAAGCATAAAGGCTTATATGTGATTGGAGATTGTTCTGGTGTTACGCATTCATTATCACATGCAAGTGCAAGTGGTGTGTATGTTGCTAGAAAGATAACAGAAAGCTTTGAGTAAAAGATGAAAAAACCGCATGTGCGGTTTTTTTGTTATAATATTCCGATTTCTTGTAAGAATAGTTTGCCTGCTTTTGATAGTGTATGATCTTTTCGCTTGAGAAATACACTTGTGATGAACATACCCGGATCATTGATTGAACGTACAACCATATCACTTGTTTTTGAGATATCAGCATCTGAATATGGAATGAGTGCAACTGTATTGAATGTTCTTGCCCATTCAATAGCAGTTTCATTGATTGATGTGATGATAGAAATGTTTGGTGCTAAAGCATGTTGACCAAAGACTGTATATATGATATTTGAAATATCAAATGGAATGGAAAGTGGATGACCTGAAAATTTAGTGATTTCAATTGGTTTTGTCTCATTTGCAAGAGGATGATCTGGTGGTATGACAGCTACGATATCATCCTTTTCATATGGGAAAGTTTCTAGTGTACCAAATTGTGGAATACTTGCACGAACAAGACCAATTTCTGTAATTCCATTTAATACATTTGGAACAACGAAGTCACTTGCAATTTCATATACATCATAGTTGATTTCTGGATGATGACTAACAAAATCTTCAAATAAGTTATGGATGTAGTGAATGGAATTTCCTGCAGGAATGGATATTTTTAATTGATCTGTGTAACCTGTCTGCTGGCATTGTAAAGATGTGCTGATACTGTTTTCGATACGACAGATTTCACGTGCTTTTGTATAAAAGATGCGTCCGGCTTCTGTGAGTTCAATTGAACGGCTTCCCCGTTTGATGAGCTGTGCACCATAGGTACGTTCAATATTCTTTAATTGATTACTTAAAGAAGGCTGTGCGATGAGTAACTGCTTTGATGCGGCTAAAATGCTTCCACAGTCAACAATGGCAACGAAGTTACGATAGGATTCTAACGTCATTGGATTCTCCTTTTAATATATATAATGAAAATATTATACTTTATAAGTAAAAATAGTAATATTATTATATTTTTGTTTTGCTTATAATACAAATGTTTTTGTTTAGAGAAGATTGCATGAAAACATGCAGAAAGAGGGGTTATGGCAAACATCTTAACAGACATTCTTGCGATTATTGGCGTTGTCTTGAACGGACTTCCACAAGGATTATTGGCTTTGACATTCGGATTTGCATCCATTCCAACAGCGATGGCTTTTTTCATTGGTGCACTTGGTAATACAATTACGCAAAGCGTAGCACCTATTTCTTTCCAGGCTGAAACAATTACGTATGCGGGAAGTGCAGGAAAAGATCGTTCTGAACGCTGTACAATGATTTTCTTTGGTGCTGTGATTATGACAGTGATTGGTGCTTTTGGCTTATTAACAAAAATCGTTGATTTTGTAGGCGAAGATATTTCATTCGGTATGATGGCTGGTGTTGGTATCATCTTGACAAAAGCTGCAATTGATATGATCAAGAAAGATAAATTAGCGGGTGGTGTATCATTAATTGCTGCACTAGTTACGTATTTCATCACTAGAAACAATCCAAATACTTTGGTGTATACAATTGTTATTTCTGTCGTTGCTTCCTGTATTGCGAATGCAATCTTCAAAAAAGATAAAGAAAATATAGTGGTAGTTGATGATAAATTTATTCGTCAGAAATTCACAATCAATGCAAATGTGATTATGGGAGCACTTGGTATGGTTTGCTTGAATATTGGTTCAAATATTTCATTTGGTTCTATTACAGCGAGTATGGCTACAAGTGGAAATTACAATGTTGACCACTTAACAGTTATTTCCTCTTTAGCAGATATGGGTTCTTCCTTCTTTGGGGGAGCACCTGTAGAATCTATTATTTCTGCAACTGCAAGCGCACCTCATCCAGTATGGGCTGGTGTAGCAATGATGGTCATTATTGGTTTGATTCTGATTACTGGTATTTTACCTAAGATCAGTAAATATGTTCCAGCTTCTTCAATTGCGGGTTTCTTGTTTGTTCTTGGTATCTTCAAGACAGTTGCATTGGATGCACCTGCTGCGCTTGCAATGAATGCTGCTGTTGGTGGCTCTACACTTGTTGTGACTGCAGTTACAAACCCATTCTTAGGCATGCTTGCGGGTATTGTTGTAAGAATGCTTGGTATTTAAGCTGAGTGATGGAGGAAAGCATGAAAGAATATTCAATGGAATTATGTGGTGTTGAAAGAACACTGCCATTTATTCCAATCAATGAAACAATGGCTTTTGCAAGTTTTGTTATCTTGGGAGATACAGAACTTGTATCAGCATGTGCACCAAAGCTGGCGGAAATGATTGGTGATGTGGATGCAGTTTTAACTGCAGAAGCAAAAGGCATTGCATTAGCGTATGAAGTTAGCAAGTGTCTTGGGCTGAAAGAATTTATCGTTGCTAGAAAAAGTGAAAAATCATACATGAAGAATGTTGTTTCAGCATCTGTACATTCTATTACAACTTCTGGAGAACAACATTTATATCTTGATGGTGTGGATGCTGATAAGATTCGTGGAAAGAGAATCTGTATTATTGATGATGTTATTTCTACGGGGGAATCATTGCATGCATTAGAAGTACTTGCACAGAATGCAGAAGCAGTCATTGTTAAAAAAGCAGCTTTGCTTGCGGAAGGAAATGCCGCAAATAGAGACGATATTGTGTTTTTAAAGAAATTACCATTGTTTTCTAAAGCAGAAGATGGTTACGTTGAAATTGCTGAATAAATGAATGAAAGTCTATAAACTTTGAAGTTTATGGACTTTTTCTTATAATTTACTTGAAAAGTATTGACCTTATACTTTGTAGAAGGTCTAGGATCTGGTTGTCAAATGATGGAGGCAACAAATATGAATATCAAAGAAGTTGAAAAAATCACAGGAATTTCAAGTCAGAATATCCGATTTTATGAAAAATATGAACTTGTTCAACCTGTACGGAATGCAAACAATGGATATCGTGAATATAATGCAGAGGATATTCGAAAACTAAAGATCATTAAAATGCTGCGTATGATTGATATGCCTGTGGAACAAATCAAATTAATACTGCACAATGAAAAAGATTTGAATCAATCACTGGGAGACCAAGAATATTTATTAAAACAAAAGCTGGCAGAAACAAAATATGCAATTGAAGTGTGTAAAGAAATCAAAGAATCCAGGCAGACACTCAATGATATTAATGTAGATGAATATTTAGATAGTATGTCAAAAGAACCATCTCATTTCTTCCAAAGCTGGATCAATGACTATAAAGATGTCATTCAGCATGAACATGAAAGAGTTTTTACATTCACACCAGATTCAGAAATCACAGATCGCTATAGTTTTGCGAATGCATTATATGCATATGCAATGAAAAAAGATAGAGAATTGATTATTACAAAAGAAGGCATGTATCCTGAATTCGTGATGGATGGCGTTACGTATACAGCAGAAAGAAACTATACACGTGTTGCTGGTATACCGGTAGCTGTGATTCGATGCACAAGAAAATATAGTGATGAAAAAGAATATAAGCATGGTCGTAAAAAATGGATTAGAATCCTGCGTATTTTCTGGCCTGCAATCTTGTGGATGGTATTTATTCTTGTTACAAGAGGTTCAGATTTATTCTCATCAAAAGAAGGAATCATTATTATCATTGCATTTCTGATTATGAGTGTTGTAATGTCAGCCTTGAATTATTTCTTATACTGGAATCGTGATTATTCATATGAGGATAGAAAATGAATTCGCTTTCAAAATAGTAAGAAAATCTAAAAAATTCATTAAAAATAGATAATTTTTCATAATTTTGATGTGAAGAATATGTGTATAATATATGTAACAAAGTTATTCGGATTGTTACTGAAGAAGGCAAAACCAGATATCGATGTGCTAGTTTTAGAGTACGTGTATCTGGTTTTTTCGTTATAATAATCCTAATAAGTTTGAAAGGGTAGATATGATTGTTGATAGAGTGATTAACAATAATATCGTTTCTACAATTGATGATGAAGGTGCTGAACTCATTTTAATGGGTAGAGGTCTTGGCTTTGGCGCAAAAAGTGGAAATGATATTGATGAAAGCAAAGTGGAGAAAATCTTTAAATTAGAGGATCAAAATGATGCTGAGCAGTTAAAGCAGTTGTTACTTCGTGTGCCTTTAGAAGAAGCAGAAGTTGTAGGGGATATTGTTAGTTACGCAAAGGAAAAGATTGCGGTGAACTTAAACTCTAGTGTGTATGTAACATTAACAGATCACATTAACTTCGCAATTGAAAGACAAAAGCAGAACATTGATTTTACAAATCCATTATTATGGGAAATCAAACGTTACTATCCTTCGGAATTTCAGGTTGGCTGTTATGCACTTGATCTGATCAAACAAAGATTTGATGTGCAATTGACAGAAGATGAAGCTGGATTTATCGCATTGCACTTTGTGAATTCAGAGTACGATACATCGATTTCAGATGCAGCGAAATTCCCAACAGAAATTCATAAGATCCTGGATTTGATTCATCATGAATTTAAACTTAAGGTTGATGAAAAATCTTTGAACTATGAAAGATTACTGACACATGTGAAGTTCCTTCTACAAAGAGTATATCGAAATGAGATGCTGAAAGATGAAGATCTGTTGATCATTCAGACAATCAAACGGCAGTGTGAAAAAGAATTTGATTGTTGTAGAAAGATATCTTCTTCTATAAAAGAAGCAACAGGAAAAGAACTGACAGAAGCAGAAATGGTTTATATGGCAATCCATATTCGCAGATTGTTAAATACAAATAAGGAGTGAAACAAATGTTTAATTTTTTTAAGAAAAAAGAAACAAAGTATTCAGTACATGCAGTAGCTAATGGAACAACAGTAGCATTGAAGGATGTACCAGATCCAACATTCGCAGAAGAAATGATTGGTAAAGGTGTTGCAATTATTCCAACAGATGGAAAAGTTGTTGCTCCAGTAAGCGGTACAGTCTCAATGGTATTTCCAACAAATCATGCCGTTGGATTGGTTGATGAAAATGGTGTTGAAGTATTGGTACACATTGGTATTGATACAGTCAGCATGAAGGGTGAAGGCTTCACTGGTCACGTAAAACAGGGGGATACAGTGAAGGCTGGAGATCTAATGATTGAAGTTGATCTAGATAAGGTAAAAGAAGCTGGATTCAACACAATTATTCCAGTTATTATTACAAATACACCTAGCTTTACAGCAGTTGAAGGACTTGCTGGTAAAGATGTAAAGGTTGGAGATGAAGTAATCTCCATCACAAAGTAAGTATACAAAGCGTAGATATTTACGTTTGAGTATAAAAAAGGGAATTAAGCATTCAAAAGAAGAAAAGGAGAGTGGAATAATGAAATTTCTACAAAAATTAGGTAAAGCGTTAATGCTTCCTGTAGCATGTCTTCCTATCTGTGGTATCCTGATGGGTCTTGGATATGCATTATGTCCATCTACTATGCAAGGCGGAGACGTTGTTGGTCTTGTACAGCAGATCGGTTTCTTTCTAGTTAAGGCAGGTGGCGCAGTCATCGATAACATGGCTTGGCTATTCGCTATCGGTATTGGTGTCGGTATGACTGATGACCATGATGGAACTGGTGCATTAGCTGCATTAGTATCATGGCTCATGATCACTAACTTACTCGCTGTTGGTACAGTCAGCACAATCATGACATTGGATGAAATCACAACAATCGCATTTAGTAAGATTGCTAACCCATTCATTGCTATTCTTGCTGGTATCATCGGTTCTACATGCTATAACAAGTTCAAGAACGCTAAACTTCCTGACTGGTTAGCTTTCTTCTCTGGCAAGAGATGTGTTGCTATCGTAGCTGGTGTTGTTTCAATTCTTGCTTCTGTAGTTCTATTATTTGTATGGCCAATCTTATTCAAGGGCTTAGTTGCATTAGGTAATGGTATTGCTTCTATGGGTTACTTTGGAGCTGGCTTGTATGCTTTCTTCAACAGATTACTCATCCCTACAGGTCTTCACCACGCATTAAACAACGTATTCTGGTTTGATACAATCGGTCTTGGTGACCTTGGTCACTTCTGGGCTGGTGATACAACAGCTTCTGCTAATCTTTCTTGGGATCTCGGTATCTACATGTCTGGATTCTTCCCATGTATGATGTTCGGTATTCCTGGTGCTGCTTTAGCTATGATTCAGACTGCTAAGGACAACAAGAAAAAGATTGCTATCGGTATCGTTATGTCTGCTGCTATCTCCGCATTCGTATGTGGTGTTACAGAACCATTCGAATTCGCATTCATGTTCTTAGCACCTGCTCTATATGTTGTATATGCAGCTTTATATGGTATCTTCACAGTTATTACATGCTTCGTAGGATTCAGAGCTGGTTTCTGCTTCTCTGCAGGTCTAACTGACTTAATCTTCTCTGCTTCTTTACCAGCAGCTCACAATACTTGGATGATCATTCCTTTAGGTATCGCAGCATTCTTAGTATTCTACTTCGTATTCAAGTTCGCTATCCTCAAGTGGGATCTTAAGACACCTGGTCGTGAAGACGATGATGATGAAGCAGATGACGCTGAAAAGAGCGCTACACTTGCTAACAATGACTTCACAGCAGTTGCTCAGACAATTCTTGAAGGTCTTGGCGGAAAAGAAAATGTTGTTACAATCGACAACTGCATCACAAGACTTCGTTTAACAGTTAAGGATGATAGCCTTGTTGATGATAAGAAAATCAAGTCTGCAGGAGTTTCTGGTGTTATGCACCCAGGCAAGAACAATGTACAGGTAGTTATTGGTATGCAGGTACAGTTCGTTGCTGACGAATTCAAGAAACTTTGCAAATAAGTTAAGTATTATTGCTTAATAATCCCTTTCATTTTAGGAAAAGGCTATAACAGTAGAACAGATTGTTCAAAGCTGTTATAGCTTTTTTAAAAGAAGGATGGGTTATATTTAAAGATTTCAAGTGTATAATGAAATTAACTGGAGGAATACATATGATTATTCAAAGTAAAAGAGTTTGGATTGCTGGACAGTTTATGCCGGCACAGGTGAAAATTGAGGATAAGAAAATTGTTGATATCTATCCATATGGTACAAATGCAGTGGATGTTGACTATGATAATGATAGAATCCTTCCTGGATTTATTGATATCCATACACATGGCTACCATACATGGGATACAAATGATGGTACACCAGAAGGTCTTCGTCACTGGATGAAAGAAATCACTTCTGAAGGTGTAACGAGTATCTGTCCTACAACAATTACACAGAGTCATGAAGTATTATCAAATGCATTGAAGAATGTTGTTAGAGTTGTTGAAGAAGGATATGAAGGTGCTGAAATTATTGGTATTCACTTTGAAGGACCTTATCTGGATCAAAAGTATAAAGGTGCACAGCCAGAACAGTATTGTGTTGCACCAAATGTTGAAGAATTTAAGCAATACCAGGAAGATGCAAAGGGAATGATCAAAGTTATTACGATGGCTTGTGAACATGATAAAGATTTTGCATTAACTGAATATTGTGCGCAACATGGTGTATTAGTTTCTCAAGGACATTCTGGTGCTACTTTTGAAGAAGCTAGAATGGCAATTGCGCATGGTGCTATGTCAATGACGCATGTATTTAATGGTATGACACCATTCCATCATAGAAATCCTGGATTGGTTGGTGCTGCGATGCGTTTTAGAGATGTATATGGTGAAGTTATCTGTGATGGATGTCATTCTGATGTGAATTCTTTGAATAACTTCTTTATGGCTAAGGGAAGAGATCATGTCATTATGATTACTGATGCTTTAATGGCAAAGGGTTGCCCAATTGGAAGCAGAATGATGTTTGGTGGACAGGAAATTGAAGTATACCCTGATGGTTCTGCACATCTAGTAGAGGCTAAGAATTTAGCTGGCAGTACATTACGTGTTAACCGTGGTCTTCAGATTGTCATTGAGCAGGCTGGTGTTCCTGCAGATTATGCAATCAATGCATGTACATTAAACCCAGCAAGAGCATTAAAGATTGATGATCATAAAGGAAAGATCTGTACAGGATATGATGCTGATCTTGTGGTATTGAATGACAACTATGATGTTGTACAGACTTATGCAAGAGGAAAAGCTTGTAAATAAACGATAAATTTCTAAGCATGTATTGCGTTGTATGACGCGATATGTGCTTTTTTGTTTCTATAAAAATCAAAGAAAATGCTTTAATTATCATATTCTTTTTAGAAATTCTTTCATTTACACTGATTCATGGAGAAGGGAATTTCCTAACTGCTAGGAAAAATGTAACCGAAGCATATCAGGAAATCGTTTTACAATGCATATATGAAAACAAGACAAATTAAAATTGTTGATATTTTAAGTGAGAGAAAAGATTGGGTAACAGGAAAAGAACTTTCAGCGATTCTAGAAGTATCTGATCGAACAATTCGTAGCGATATTAATGCAATCAATTGTGAATTAAAAGATGCAATTGAAGCGAGTGTTCGCTATGGCTATCGTTTGAAAGAAGATGCTTCTGGAGTGAATCAAATACAGAATGATGATCTGATACCACAGTCATTAGAAGAACGCTGTAATTTTTTAATCAAACGTTTATTCCGCTATAAAAAAATAAACATCATTGATTTGCAGAATGAAATCTATTACAGCACATTTACAATTCGTAATGATATCAAACATATTCGTAAAATGTTAGAAGCGTATCCAGATTTATCGATTGTTGAAAATGGTGAAGTCATTTCTTTGCAAGGCAGTGAAGAAAGCAAACGACAGTTTCATAAAGATATTCTTGTACATGAAACAAAAGGTGACTTTATTAATATCAATAAGATTGCTGGATTATTTCCAGATTTCGATTTATTGAGAGTGTCCAAAGTTCTAGAGGAAACTTTAAATACATACAATTACAAATTGCGTGCAGAAACAATTCCTATGTTAATGATTCATATTGGTGTAGGAATTCAGAGAATGATGGATTTCAATTGTGTTGATATGGGTGCTGATGATGAGCGTATCAAAGGGACAGTTGAGTATCAGATTGCACATGAATTTTTTACTAAGATTACGAAATTTTTGAGATGTGAAATCAATGAGAATGAAATTGTTTTGCTGGCAAGACTTTTGATGGGAAGACAACATAATCGATATATCAGTGATACAAGTCTTCTGGATAACTCAGTTGTCTTACTGAATCGGATTATTGCTGGTATTAATGAAGTGTATGATGTTGATTTCTCAAATGATGAGTTCTTCAAAGATGGCTTATTGATTCATATTCAGCATCTTCTAAAACGACTGGAAACAAATACAAGAATTCAAAATGTGTATCTGCATGATGTGAAAAAACAATATCCGATGGTATTTGATGTCAGTGTCTTTGTTGGAAAGATCATCGAAGATTATATGCATGTGACGATGGTGGAAGATGAAATTGGTTTTCTGGCAATTCATTTAGGTGCAGCATATGACAGATTGAATCTTCATCAGCACTATTATCATGCGGTACTGATTCAACCAAACAATCAATTGATGACAAGCATGTGTGCAGATAAAATCAAACATCGCTTTGGAGATCGACTGGTCATTGATGCTACTGTAAGAGTGTATGAAGAAAATGTTATTAAGCGATTAAAACCAGACATCATTATCAGTACAGTAAATGTAAAGCATACATTGGATATTCCGACGGTCATCATAGGCATGTTCTTTAATGAAGATGATGAATATAAAATATTCCGTTTAATCAATGATCTTGATCATCAGCGACAGGCGCTAGAGTTTAGTGATCAGATGCAGCATTTATTGACAGATGAATTCTTCTTTAAGGATTTAGAATGTGAATCTTATGAAGATGTTATCAATCAGCTTTGCGATGCATTATATGGTGCAGGCAGAGTCAGTGAAGTATTTAAGGAATCTACATTTGAAAGAGAAAAAATGGCATGGACTTCATTGAGTTATGGATTTGCGATACCGCATCCTCTGAAGTATTCCACGATTAAAACAACGGTTGCGGTTGCTTCTTTGAAAAAACCAGTACAATGGGGAAATTTTAAAGTTAAATTTGTAATGCTGTTAGCAGTAAAAGAAGAAGATAAAGATATCTTGCGTATCTTCTTTGACTGGTTCTCCAATGTCTGTGATGATCCAGTATTGTTATCACAGATTACAGTTGCACAAAACGTAAATGAATTGATGGAATTAATGACAAAGTAGGTAGATATATGGCAAAAAGAAAAGTAATAAAAAAAGCACCATTAAACAAAAGAATCTTCGCGTTTCTAATTGACTGGTATTTTGGATGGGTATTTGCGGCAATCCCAGTTGGATGGCTGTGGAATGTTCTGACAAGAGAAAAGACAATCAATACAGATATTCTGGTATTTGAAAAGCCATATGGTTTGCTGGCTGGTGTATTGGGAATCTTATTTGGGATTGTTTATTATTACGTAATTCCTTTGAAGTTTGAAGGGCAGACGCTTGGCAAGAAATTCTTATCACTAAAAATTACAGATGAAAATGGTGAAGCGTTGAATGCAAAAGATCTAGCAAAAAGACAGATTGTTGGCTTGCTGCTTTTAGAAAGTCCATTGATGCTTGCGGGAAATTATGTAACGCAGATGATAACGATGTACACGTTTGATGTAGCTGGAACGGTATTGAATTGGGTGAAAGTGGCTATTTTGATCATTTCCTGTTATATGGTAGTGAAAAAAGGTACAGCCATTCACGATAGTATTGCACATAGCATGGTAATAGAAAAGTAAAGGAGGATATGTTATGGAAGATATGGAATTAGTTTGTTTTAAGATTATTTCTGCAGTAGGAGAAGCTAAGAGTGATTATATCCTGGCGATTGAAGAAGCTGAAAAGGGTAACTTCGAACGTGCAGAAGAATTGATTGCAGAAGGTGATGCTTGCTATACAAGAGGACACCAGGTACATGCTTCTTTGATTCAGCAGGAAGCTAGCGGTGAAAAAGTTGAAGTTGTATTACTTTTGATGCATGCTGAAGACCAGTTGATGGCTGCAGAAACAACAAAACTTTTAGCTACAAAATTAATCAACTTATATAAAAATAAATAAAATATGAAAACTTTTGCTTACGTTGTAAGAAGAGTGTTCGCCTTTGGGACAGACTGGTATATTTCAGCTGTCCTTATTAATTTGATGACAAATGCAATTGGTCATTTTACAAGTGGTGAATATTCTGTACATATTGCATTGGCAATTGCTTCATTGCTTGTTGCATTTGTCTACTATGTTCTTGTTCCATTGAAAGTATGGAAAGGACAGACACTCATGATGCGTGCAATGCATTTAAAGACAGTGGATATCCATGGAAATGAAATTTCATTTCCAAGAACATTTCTGCGTTTCTTTGTTGGATGTTTATTGATTGGTGGTGCATTTTATATTCCATCTGTAAACATTCGAAGTGTATTGATGCTCATGTATCCAAATGAAGCATGGAAACTCTTCACATTATTGATCAATGTATTATCTGCAATGGATTTAGGTTTTATTTTACTGAAATGGAGAGATTTTCGCTTATTACATGACTTGATTTTTCGAACAAAAGTCATTGATTTAGCAGCATAGTCATATAAGAAATGAAAGGGGTATCAAAACTTCCTAGCTAATAGGAAATAGATTGTGAAAACAAGTACTCCTGAAAATTTATGATATATGCAGAAAGGTTAGGTAATACTATGAAAAGATTTTATTTATTCTGTAATGCAGGCATGTCTACAAGTTTACTGGCAAGCAGAATGCAAAAAGTAGCTGACGCACACAGCTTACCAATTGAAATCAAGGCTTTCTCAGATTCTAACATGGACACAGTAGTTCATGAATACAATCCAGAAGTTATTCTATTGGGACCTCAGGTTAAGCATTTGTATGAAAAAGTAAACGAAAGATATGGTGCAGAACACATCGTTGAAGTAATTGACAGCGTTGATTACGGAAACGTCGATGGAGAAAGAGTTCTTAAGAGAGCTCTCAAACTCTACAAGGAAAAGGGGGCAAAATAAATTATGATGGAAAAACTAGAAAAATTTCTGATGCCTGTTGCCAATGTTTTGTCAAAGAATAAAGTATTGTCAGCAATCAGAGATGGTTTCTTAATTACAGTACCAATTACAATTGTTGGTTCAATCTTCTTACTTATTTCTAACTTCCCAATTGCGGGATATGAAGAATTCATGGCTGGTATTTTCGGTGCTGGCTGGGATGGATATCTTGGTCGCGTAACAGCAATCTCATTTGACTGTGTTGCTTTATTAGGCGTACTCAGTATCGGTTACTGCTATTCTAGAGAAAAGGGTCTAGAAAACAGAATTGCTGGTGCAGTTGTTGCATTAGTGTCCTTCTTGATTATCACACCTCAGTATTCAATGGTTGAAGCTGAAGGTCTTTCTGAAGCAATTAAAGTTAGCGGATTCAAGTTCACATTCCTAGGAACAGCTGGTATGTTCTTAGCAATGATTACAGCGATTGTCGCAGTAGAAATCTTCTCATGGGCAATGAAGAAGAATCTTGTAATCAAGCTTCCTGATGGTGTTCCACCAGCAGTTATGGAATCTTTCGCAGCATTAATTCCTGCAGGAATTACAATGATCGTATTCTTCTTATTAGGTATTGTTTTCTCTTTCACATCTTTCGAATATGCTCATTACTTCATTTATCAGGTATTACAGGCACCACTTGTTGGTTTAGGCCGTTTAGGTGGATTTGAAGTTATCTATCAGTTCTTATCCACATTATTCTGGTTCTTCGGTATCAACGGTCCAGCAGTTACAAACACAATCTTCGCTCCTATCCACAAGGTATTAACTGTTGAAAACTACGAAGCAGCTAAGGCTGGTCTTGAAATGACAAACATCTTCACTTCCGGATTCTCAGATTTCTTCTGTAACTTCGGTGGTGGTGGATCCACATTAGCACTCGTTATCATGATGGCTTTCTTCGCAAAGTCAAGCCGTTTGAAGACTCTTGGAAAACTTTCTCTTCCAGCTGGTATCTTCGGTATTAACGAGCCAATCATCTTTGGTTTACCAATCGTATTAAACCCATTGATGGCTATTCCATTCATCCTGACACCTGTTGCAAATACAATTCTTGGTTATATTGCTACAGTTACACACATCATGCCAATTACAAACGGTGCACAGCTGCCTTGGACAACTCCAATCGTATTCTCTGGCTGGTTAGTAACAGGAAGCTTCATGGGATCTGTTGTACAGATTGTTATGTTAGCAATGGACTTCGCTATCTACTATCCATTCTTCCGTATGCTTGATTCTAAGTATTTAGCTGAAGAATCTGAAACAAAGAATCAGACAGACGAATTAGATGATCTATCATTCGACGATTTAAGCTTAGACTAAGTGAAAAGATATGAAAGTAATATTGATATTTGACCAGGGCTTAGCTGGAGCCGGTGGAAAAACAAATCCAAATGTCGGATTAACAGCAACAAAGGGCGGAATTGGATTCGCATCCTCTTTACAGCCACACTTCAATAAGATTGATGCACAGGTAGTCGCTACATTATATTGTGGTAATGAATATTTCTTAGCAAACGAACAAGAAGTCGTTACTAAGATGACAGCTATGGTCAAGAAGCTAAATCCGGACTTCGTATTGTGCGGACCATGCTTCCAGTATGCTGACTATGGAAAGATGGCTGCTGAAATCAGTGCAAGTATCTTAACACACACATCCGTTCAATCATGTGCGATGATGAGTAAAGAAGTAAGCGATGTAATCGCTGAATACAAAGACAAAACTCCAATTGTAGTTATGCCTAAAAAGGGCGGAACGGGCTTAAATGATAGTATTGCAAACTTATGTTCATTAATGCAGGCAAGCGTTAATAACAGCGGTGACTTAGCAGAAATTAAAACTAAAGTTTGTTATTAATTATTACAAGGGCCATATGAATCATATGGCCTTTATTTTCGAAGGATTTAACTATAAGGAAGTCAAGTAATAAATGAAAGAAATTGGGGAATGTTAACAAATCCAGCAGGTTCCCAAACAGATCTTTGAAATTGTGAATAAAGTACTATTAA
>NZ_JBQHWJ010000014.1:0-38976 GCF_052064035.1 Bulleidia sp. HCP3S3_C9
TACTTTTACCTCGCAGTTAAAGTGTATATCCAGCAATATGATTTTATTGTACTAAAAAGCGGACACTAAAGAGATTTCTGAACTTTTTTGAATCAGGTGGTCAGTTATGTATTTTAAGAAATATGGATTTTTTTTATATAAAGCATTGACATATGAGTTAGTCTTTGCTAACATAATAGTTAGTTGGAACTAACCATCACTCTTTCCTAATAAAACACTTCTTTACGATGGTTGGTGATAACATCCGGTATTTACGTTAAGGGCAAACGTAAAAATGGCATAATAAACCGGATAAGATAGCATAGATGTGTCCTCCTCAAACACATAATCATGCGAAAAGAAGAATCAATACCAGATGGGCATCTGGTATTTTTTCAATTTATTGATGTATTTTGTATGTTATTCGAGCAAATTTACACATTTTTTGAAAACGCTTTGATAAAATAGATGTAGAAAAAAGGAGAGAAAAACATGGCACATTTTCCAGAAGGATTTTTATGGGGCGGAGCAGTTGCTGCAAACCAGTATGAAGGTGGTTGGAACCTTGGTGGTAGAGGTCCAGCAATGACTGACGTTACAACAGGTGGTACAGTCAATGAAAATAGAAAGATTACATATATTGATAAAGATGGTAATCATGGCACATTAGAAAGAAATGAAAAACTTCCTGAAGGTGCAAAGTATGCAGTATTGGATGAATATCATTATCCTAACCATGAAGCAGTTGATGGCTATCATCATTATAAGGAAGACATCGCATTATTTGCGGAAATGGGATTCAAACAGTTTAGAATGTCTATTTCCTGGTCTAGACTTTATCCAACAGGATTAGAAAAAGAACCAAACAAAGAAGGTGTTGAATTCTATCGTGATATGTTCAAAGAAATGCAGAAGTATGGTATTGAACCATTAGTAACGATCTGGCATTTTGATACACCATTGTATCTTGAAGAACATTGCGGTGGATGGACAAACAGAGAAACAATTGAACATTTTGTTAGATTCGCTACTACATGTTTTACAGAATATAAAGGACTTGTTCATAACTGGTTAACATTTAATGAAATCAACAATACAATCATGTTCTTAGATTTTGCTGGTGGAAATCATAGTGATGAAGAATATCAGGAAGCTTATCAGCACTTGCACTATCAATTTGTAGCTTCTGCAAAGGCAGTACAGATTGGTCATGCAATTGATCCATCTAACATGATTGGATGTATGATCTGTGGTATTACAAACTATCCAGCAACTTGTGATCCAAAGGATATCTTAGCTTGTCAGCACCAGTGGGAAAAGAATATCTACTACTGTGGTGATGTTCAATGCTTAGGTGGATATGGTTCATATGTAACTAGACTTTGGAATGAACATAACGTTCATTTAGACATTACAGAAGAAGACTTGACAGATTTAGCAAGAGGTACAGTAGATATGTACACATTCTCTTATTACATGTCTTCTTTAGTAACTACCCATAAGGTAACAGATAAGGTATCTGGTAACTTCTCTGCTGGTCAGAAGAATGAATATCTTGAATATTCTGACTGGGGATGGGCTGTTGATCCTGATGGATTACAGTATTATCTAGAAATGATTTATCAAAGATATAACCTGCCAATGATGGTCGTTGAAAATGGTTTAGGTGCTTTCGATACAGTGGAAGCAGATGGTTCCATTCATGATCCATTTAGAATTGAATACTACAGAAAGCATATTGAAGCAATGGATAAGGCAATTGCAAATGGTGCTGATGTTATTGGTTATACGACATGGGGGTGCATTGATGTCGTTTCTGCAGGTACAGGAGAAATGAGAAAGAGATATGGATTCATCTATGTTGATATGGACGATGAAGGCAAGGGAACAATGAATCGTTCTCGTAAGGATTCTTTCTACTGGTATAAGAAGGTTATCGCTAGCAATGGTGATGATCTGACAGATTCATTTGAAAAGTAATTTGATGAAACAGTCTCAATAAGTGAGGCTGTTTTTTCATAAGGTATGATTTTGTGTTAAAATGTCTTTGTTATGAGAGTAATACCATTTGAAGAAAAATATAGAGATAAGTGTCATGAGATCTGTATTCATACAGGCAGTCCTGATAACTTAGTGAATGAAGAACATAGAAAGTTCTCTTTGTTGATGTATTGTGATCCATATCTGGATCATGGGAAATGTTTCCTTTTACAAGATGATCAAGGAGAAATTCAGGGATATATCTTATGTGCAGAAAGCTATGCATCTTTTAAAGAATATATTCAAGAATATTTTGAAGAGATCAAGAAGGTTGCACCTTCCTTTGTGCTCCGTTGTGATATTTCAGAATATGAAGCATATCAAAAAGAATATCCAGCACATTTGCATGTCGATATCTTAGAAGATTGTTGTGGAAAAGGCAGTGGAACGTTATTGATGCATACATTATTAGATGCATTGAAGAAAGAACATGTTCCAGGAATCATGGTTGGTGTCGCAAAAAATAATCAGCGTGCATTCAATTTCTATCAGAAAATGGGATTTGAAATCTTGGTAGAAGCTGAATACGGCTATATACTGGGGCAGAAACTATGAGATATCCAATCGGTGAAGTATTTAATCTGGCACAGCTAAATCAGCCACTTCCTTCAACAATTATTCAAGAACAGATCATGGAAGGGGTACATATTTATTCTTTGGGAAAAGGTACAAGTATGTCTCCAGAAGCATTTGGTTTTTATAAAATGTTATTTGTAAAACAGGGAAAAATGCGTATAACGATCAAAGACGAACGTGGCATTCCACATATGCAGGAATTAAATAAATATGATGGCATTGTGACGCCAACAGGACGTGTCATTGTTTTAGAAGCTTTAGAAAATGCAGTGTATTTAGAAGTTATGCTTGGTCAGACTGTAAATCATACAATCAAAGAAATTGGTGAAGTTTTTTCTACAGCGGCATTAGGCGAATATAAACATGGCAATAGATCTACAGTAAATGTTATTTCTAGTGGATTTGTTGATGTGACGATTGTGTGCTTTGATCAGAATGATTGTGTTTTTGAAAGAGAATTAACAAGAAATATTATGATTTTTGGCTATGAAGGAGAAGGAATTGTTGAAGTTGATGGCAAGAAGCAAATCCTAAAGCCAGACGATTCCATGAAAATCATGCGTGGTTCACATATCAGAATGTATCCAACAACAGGTCAATTAAAGATTGGCTTAACGAATTTCTATATTTAACAGAAATCATTCTGTGATTTCTGTTTTTTTCATTTATACTTATTTTATTATGAAAAAGATTATATTTTTAGATATTGATGGAACATTGTATTCCACAAAGATTGGTAGAATTCCAGATAGTGCTGAAAAGGCAATTCAACTTGCGAGAAAAAATGGACACAAGATTTTTTTATGTACAGGCAGATCTCTTTCTGAAATTCAAAAGTATTTAAATTATGATGTTGATGGATTTATTTTAGGTGCGGGCGGCATGGTTTATGCGGATGGGAAACGAATCTATGATCATCCAATTGCGCAAAGAGATGTATCACGTATTAAAAAACAGATTTTGAAAGCAGGCTTAGGATATTGCTTAGAAGGTGCTGCAGGTGCTTACTGCTCAAAAGTTGGCTATGAATATCTTTTGAGATATTTTTCTGGCGGCGAAACGGATTATGATAAACAGGTTGCGTTGTGTATGGAAAATGGAACATATCCAGAAAGTTTCGGATCTGAAGAAAATGATAGTATTTATAAGATTTGTGCGTATGGACCTAGCTGGCTGCCTTTATATCCAAAACTCGCAGAACTTTTAGAAAAACCATTCGTATTAACAAAATCAGTAGAACATCCAGAAGAAAACTTGTGTATTGGTGAAGTGACAAATGGAAATGTAACAAAAGGTACCGCAATTTTAAAAGTATTGGATCATTACAATGAAGAATCCTTTAATGCCATCGGTATTGGTGACAGTGCAAATGATATTCCAATGTTTCAGGTTTGTGGAACAAGCGTTGCGATGGGAAATGCTGCTGAGGAAGCAAAAACGCATGCAGATTATGTAACAACAGATATTCTTGAAGATGGTATCTGGAATGCATTTGTGTATTATGGATTGATTGAAGGATAAATGTATGAAACTTGGAATTGTTGGTAATGGTGGTATTGTTAAAACGGCATTAAATGTATTAAAGGATACAGATATTATCGTATCCAGCTTATGGTGTAGAAATGCAGAAAAAGGAAAACCGCTTGTTGAAGAATATGACATTCCTTCTTTGTATACAGACTATGATGCATTTTTAAAAGATGATTCTTTTGATACGGTATATATTGGATTAATTAATTCCTTGCATTATGAATATGCAAAGAAAGCAATATTGGCACATAAGCATGTGATTGTTGAAAAACCATTTACTTCTACGTATGAACAAGCACAGGAACTCTATGAACTAACAAGAAAAAACAATGTGTTTGTATTTGAAGCTATCATGTCTAGATATAGTAAAAACTATCAGAATATTCAATCTGTTCTTTCACGTATTGGTGAGATTAAATTGATTCAGTGTAACTATTCACAATATTCTAGTAGATATGATGCATATTTAAGACAAGAAGTATTACCTGCGTTTGATCCTGAACAGTATGGTGGTGCTTTGTATGATATCAATGTTTATAATGTTCATTTTATACAAGGTGTATTTGGAAAACCTGTATTTACACATTATGAAGCAAATATTGGTTTTAATGGTGTAGATACAAGTGGTACATTGATCATGAAATATCCGGGATATATTGCGGTATGTACAGGTGCAAAAGACAGCGCATCTCACAATGGAATTATGATTCAAGGAACAAAAGGATATATTAGTATGGATTCTAGACCTGGAATCATTCAGAATTTAACTCTGCATCTCAAAGATGAAGTGATCAATATTGATGTGGAAGAAATGCAATCTCCAATGCAAAATGAATTTGAACAGATTGCTTCTGTCATTGAAGAAAAAGATACTTCTACAATGGTTTTGTGGCTGGAAAATTCTTTGGAAGTTATGAAAATATTATCAAATTCTAGAAAAGAAATTGGATTGTGAGAAGTTGTGTAAATACATTTTTACATGACATAAAACGCTTACATGATATAATAATTACATACTAATTAAAGGAGAGAAAACATATATGGCATTAGTTAACGTTTCTTCAGCATTGAAGAAAGATGAAATCAAAGAATTATTACTTGCTCAGGAATCACCAAAATACACATTTGTAAAAATGAAGACTCCAATCGAAATGCAGTTTGAAGTTGAAGATGATGGATCACATGGCGATTTAGCAAGCTATACAAAGAGCTTAGTTAAGAAGCAGCCTTGGGGCTCAGTATTAATGCTCAGAGTTCTTATCGAAGGTCAGGCATTTACAGGCGGTAAAATGTAAAAAAGGCATGTAAATGTCTTTTTTATACGTTAAATAAAGGAGAATAATATGGCATTTCCAAAAGGTTTTTTATGGGGTGGCGCTACAGCTGCTAACCAGTTTGAAGGTGGATGGCAAGAAGATGGCAAAGGTCCATCTGTACCAGATCATGTAAGAGGCGGAACAGTTTCTACACCACGTTTGTGGGATAAGGAAATTGATCCATCTGTATATTATCCTTCTCATGATGCAGTAGATCACTATCATCATTACAAAGAAGATATTGCTTTATATGGAGAAATGGGATTCAAGTGCTACCGTTTAAGTATTAACTGGGCTAGAATCTACCCAACAGGTGAAGAAGCTGAACCAAATCAGGCTGGCCTTCAGTTCTATCACAATATATTTGCTGAATGTCATAAGTATGGCATTGAACCATTGGTTACAATTTCTCATTATGAATTACCATGGGGACTCAGTGAAAAATATAATGGATGGACTGGCAGAGAATGCATTGATGCATTTGTAAAGTATGCAACAACATTATTTACAGAATACAAAGATGAAGTTAAGTACTGGCTGACATTTAATGAAATCAACTGTGGCTGTAACTTCTTTGGACGTGTTATGTCTTTAGGCATGCTGGGCAAAGATCATGAACCAATGTTTAATCCAAATGAAACAGAAGAAGAAAGAAGTGATCGTTTCACAGCACTTCATAATCAGTTTGTTGCTTCCGCAAAGGCAGTAAAGATTGGTCATGAAATCAATCCTGACTTTATGATTGGTTTAATGATTGCTGGTAACATGACATATCCATATACATGTAATCCAAAGGATGTAAGAGCTGCACAGAGTGCTATGCAGATGGCTAACTGGTTCTGTGGGGATGTGCAGGTTCGTGGACATTATCCACACTATGCAAAGAGATATTTCAAAGACAACAACATTAGAGTTAGAACAGAACCAGAAGATTTTGAAATCTTAAAAGAAGGTACTGTAGATTTCTATAGCTTCTCTTATTACATGTCTGCTACAGCAACTGTTGATCCAGATGTATTAAAGACAAATGGAAATATGTTCTCTGGTGTTGGAAACCCATACTTGAAGAGTTCTGAATGGGGTTGGCAGATTGATCCTGAAGGCTTAAGAATCTATTTGAATGAAGTCTATGGCAGATATGAAATTCCGTTAATGATCGTTGAAAATGGATTGGGTGCAAATGACGTTAGAAGTGAAGATGGCAAGTTCCATGATGACTACCGTATTAACTATCTAAGAGATCATATTAAGGCAATGGAAGAAGCAATTGAAGATGGTGTTGACCTCATGGGTTATACGATGTGGGGATGCACTGACCTTGTTTCTGCTTCTACTGGTGAAATGAAAAAGCGTTATGGTTTTGTCTATGTTGATCGAGACAATGATGGCAATGGTGACTTCCATAGAGAAAGAAAAGATTCTTTCTATTGGTATAAGAAAGTCATTGAAACAAACGGAGAAGATTTAGACTAACCAAAATAACAGGCATGAAACTCATGCCTGTTTTTATCTTCTCTTTCCGTGTACTTCATCTAAGTAGCTGTAGATTGTTACTTTATTAACGCCCATCTTCTCTGCAACTTGTTCAACACTTCCCTTCATTAAGAAAATACCTTTATTTTCCATGAAACGAATCTTTTCTACACGTTCTTCTCTTGTGGAATCTAAAGAAATATCTTTTAAGATATGATCAATCAGAGAAGAAACCATGACAGAAACATTTTCTTCTTCATTAAGCTGTGGGATTTCAGCTTCTTTTGAAGAATTTAGAGAAGCAGAATGCTCTGGAAGAAAGCTTTGTAGAAATGAAATCATTTCTGTGAATGGTTCTGTATCAAGATTGATACAAAGTGCACCATCTAAAGTTCCATCTTCTTTGCGTATTAGAAGGGTAGAGGAGCGAACAAGTTTTCCACCGTTGATATCTTTTGTGTGGAAATAATAATTTGATACAGAGTTTTGCTTTAAATCTGGAGAGAGTAATACCTGATCAACAAGGGAACTGAAGCTTTCTCCAATTTGTCGGCCTGTAACGGCATTGTTCGCTACATACACAACAGAGTGCTGTGGGTCTGTTAAATCATGCAATACGACTTCGCATCCTTTTCCAAAGGTGCGTACAAGCATATCTGCTAAAGGTACGTATGGCTGTAATGTTTGTCTAATCATGATAGAAATTCCTCCGTTGTATATTTTGTATAAAAATATATAAATAATTCTATAATTCATTATATTACAAATACAGTTAAAAAATAATGAATCTATCATGTTCATATTGAAAACACATAGAAAAAGTTCTATATTAGCTATAGAAAAAAGTATATGGAGAACAACAAAATGAATGAAATCAAAAAAGTAGAAACAAAATATTCTGTAAGAGATGGAGGACATTACACACCAGGAATGATTTATAATGGCGTCCTTTATATTTCTGGACAGTTATCCATTGACCCTGAAACTGGAAAAGTACCAGAAGGTGGTATTAAACAAGAAGCAAGACAGGCTTTAAAGAATCTTGATTATGTGATTCAGGCTGCGGGCGCTTCCAAAGATAGAGCGATTCAATGTCGCGTCTATTTACCTGATGTAAAATATTGGGGCGATCTAAATGAAGAATACGCATCGTATTTTGGTGAGCACAAGCCATCTCGTATTGTTGTTCCCACAAACAATCTTTACAATGGATGTCTTTGTGAAATTGAAGCTGTTGTAGCGATGGACTAAAAGGAGAATTGTTTATGAATAATTATATGGAATTAGATACACCTGCATTGGTAGTTGATCGTAAGGGTATGGAAGAAAATATGCGTCGGATGCAAGACTACGCAGATCGTCATCATGTGAACCTTCGACCACATACAAAAACATATAAGACACCAGAATTGGCGCTTAAGCAGCAGGAATTTGGATGTAAAGGAATTGCGGTTGCAAAAGTTGGCGAAGCAGAAGTGATGGCAGAAGCTGGGTTAAAAGATATTTTGATTGCCAATGAAATTGTTGGTGAAAAGAAGTATCAGAGAATTCAGAAGCTTGCTGAAAAGGGAATTGATATCAAGTTTGGTTTGGATTCTATCGCACAGGCAGAACTTATAGAAAAATCATTTGAAAAGGCATCAAAGCCTGCGCAATGCGTAATTGAAATTGAAGTAGGTGAGCGTCGTTCTGGTATTGTGGAAGAGGAAGAATGTCAGAAATTATTAGACTATTTGAAGAGTTGCCCACATATTCATTTAAGAGGTGTCTTCTCTCATGATGGCGATAGCTATAGTGCAAAAGATATTGAAACAGCACGTAGGAAATCTGTTATTGCACAAGAACGTACATTGAAATTTGCAAAGATGTGTAGAGAGAAAGGATTTGATATTTCTATTGTTGGGGTTGGATCTACGCCTTCTTTAGCAAATGATTCTGATATTCTAGAAGGTATTACAGAAATCCGTCCTGGTACATATCCATTTATGGATGCATCTCAGGATAATGCAATGAATCATACTTGGAATTGTAATGCATTTGTTTTGGCAACGGTCATGAGTAAACCAACAGAGGAACGTGTCATTCTTGATGTTGGAGCAAAAGGTTTAACAATGCAGAGTAGAAGTGAAGGTATTTGTGCTGTAGAAGGTCTTGGAAATTTAATTGATTATCCTGATACACATATTGATCTCATGTATGATGAACACGCAATTATCTACAACAAGAAATTCCATGATTCTGTAAAAGTTGGTGATAAGGTACGTATTGTTCCAGTACATATTTGTCCAGTTGTGAATCTCTATGACAGAATGTATCTCATTGATGAAAAGGGCGACGTGGAAAAAGAACTCACAATTGCCTGCCGTGGAAAACTGCAATAAAATGACAAAAATCAAAGTAGCAGCATTACAGATGCCAACAGTACACGATAAGATGGAGAATGTGAAGGCAGTTGGCTCTTATCTTGAACAATTAAAAGATGAAAATCTGGATTTTGTAGTTTTGCCCGAGATGTTTTGTTGTCCATATCAGACAGCTAATTTTCCATTATATGCGGAAGAAGAAGGTGGACCTGTATGGAAGCAGCTTTCTTCATATGCAAAGAAATATGGCATTTACCTGATTGGCGGATCTATGCCGGAAAGAAATCAACAGGGAAAAATCTATAACACATCTTATGTATTTGATCGTCAGGGAAGACAAATTGGAAAACATCGGAAACCACATTTGTTTGATATTGATGTCAAAGACGGGCAGAGTTTTAGAGAATCAGATACGTTAACGGCAGGAAACAGTGATACTGTATTTAAAACTGAATTTGGAACAATGGGTGTCATGGTCTGCTTTGATATTCGTTTTCTGGAAATGTCTCGTTTGATGGCGAATGATGGTGCAAAAGTAATCTTTGTGCCTGCAGCATTTAATATGACAACAGGACCTGCCCATTGGGAGATTTCTTTTCGAACACGTGCGTTAGATAATCAAGTGTATATGGTTGGATGTGCACCAATGCGTGATGCATCAACAGGTTATACTTCATGGGGACATTCGATTGTGACAAATCCTTGGGGAGCTGTTGAAGGTATGCTGGATGAAAAAGAAGGTATTCTTTTGAAAGAAATTGATCTTGATTATGAAACACAGGTAAGAGAAGAATTACCTTTATTGAAGAGTAGACGTTTAGATTTGTATTGTGTAGAAAAAATATTGTGAATGAAATGAACCTGGTGAAAGCCTGGTTTTTCAGTTGGAAGATTTTTTGACTCTGAATTATTAGAAATAGTATACAAATTTTTAAAAAAATTAGCACTCTCCTCTTGACTCTGCTAAAAAGAAGACTATATATAACAGTGTAAGATCAAATAAGATCTCACAAGAGATGCTTTGAAAAAGCACCGCTTAGTAAAATTGGAGGCGTTGTTTATGAAAAAGTATTTACCAGATTTATTCGATGATGATTTTGATGTATTCCCAGACTTATTTACAAGAAGCAATCCATTATTTGGACATCATGAAAAGAATTTAATGAAGACAGATATCCGTGATATGAAAGATCATTATGAAATGCTGATTGATCTTCCAGGATTCAAGAAAGATGAAATGAAGATTGAACTGAATGATGGCTATCTAACAATTTCTGCAGAAAAAGGCCTTGATAAAGATGAAACTGATAAGAATGGTTCATTGATTAGACAGGAAAGATATGCTGGAAGTTTGTCAAGAAGCTATTATGTAGGTGAAGATATCACAGAAAATGATATTCATGCAAAATTCGAAAATGGTGTATTAACAATTGAAGTTCCAAAGAAGGAAGAAACAAAACCAGTCGAAAAGTACATTGCAATTGAGTAAAACAAGTGTTGTATTTGGTATGTAAATGCTGAATACAACATTTTTTTATTGGAAAGCAATGAAGCATTTTCGACAGTCTGTATGTGATACAATTTTGTTAGCAGACAGTAAAGATTGAGGAATGATTATGGTAGACGATGTATTGGAAGGATTAAATGAAGAACAAATCAAAGCAGTTACGACAACAGAAGGTTATATTCGTGTGATTGCGGGAGCGGGCAGTGGTAAAACACGTGCGTTAACACATCGTTTTGCATATCTTGTCAATGATCTAGGCATTCGTGCAGGCAATATTCTTTGTGTTACGTTTACAAATAAAGCAGCTGCAGAAATGAAAGAAAGAATTCATCAGCTGACAGATGATAATGATACTGGCTTTGTATGTACGTTTCATTCTTTTTGTGTGTCAATCTTACAGGAAGATTCTTACGCCATTCAATATCCAAAATCTTTCCTTGTTTTAGATAACAGTGATATTGATGCAATGTTAAAAATGATCTATGAAGAAAGAAATCTCACATTGCGTGATATGACATTCAAGAATGCAAGAGATATGTTTGAAATGCGTAAATGTATCAAAGAACCAATGTACTATGAATATCTCATTCAAATGTCAATTGATCAATTACATCAGAAATACATGGAAGCTACAGAAACAGATGATATTCTTTTCTATGGTTATCTTTACCAGCAGAAGAAATGTTTTGCGGTAGATTACAATGATTTGATTTTCTTGTCATTGTATATTTTTAGAGAGTTTCCAGAAATTAAACTGAAGTGGCAGAAGAGACTGGAATATATCATGGTCGATGAATTTCAGGACATTGACCCTCCACAATATGAACTGATGAAAAATCTTTGTGGATATCATAATAATTTGTTTGTGGTAGGTGATCCTGATCAGACAATCTATACATGGAGAGGCGCAAGTGTAAATTCATTGCCTGATTTTGACAAAAACTTTCCTGGTGTGCAGACAATCATGATGATGAAGAATTACCGTTCATCGCCTGAAATTTTAGATGTTGCGAATTCTCTGGTTTCTAAAAATGTGAACCGTATGAAAAAAGATCTGATTCCCATGCTTCCACATCGAAATAAGGTTGTCGTACATCATGCAGAAAATCCTAGAAAAGAAGCACAGTGGATCATTTCTCAAATACGTCATTTGAATGAGAATGGTGTGAATCCTGGAGATATAACGATATTGTATCGTGCACATTACGTAACGCGTGTCATAGAAGAAGAAATGATCAAAGAAAAGATGCCGTATATGATTTATTCAGGCGTACAATTCTTTGAGAGAATGGAAATTAAAGATGCATTATCATATTTGCGATTGATTGCATTTAAAGATGACTTATCCTTTATGCGTATTGCGAATGTCCCAAAAAGAAATCTGGGACAGAAACGAATGAAATTCTTGAGAGAATATGCAGATGAAAAACATATTTCTTTATATGATGCTTTGAAAGAAAATATAGATGAAGCTTTGTTTTCTAATACAAAAGCAAAGGCATTTATTCAACTGATAGATTCATATACAGATCATATGAATGAAAAACCAGTATCTGAATTACTCAGTGAGATATTGGATCTATCTGGATATGAAGAAATGATGCGTACAGAGGGTGCACAGGATCGTTTAGATGATCTTGCGGAATTAAAACAATCCATTTATGAATGGGAAACAACCGTTGGAGAAGAAACAGATCTTGTGTCGTATCTAAGACATATTTCATTGTTTACAAATGCAGATATGGCAATTGAAAAAGGAAAGGTGAGATTGATGACAATCCATGCGGCAAAGGGACTAGAGTTTCCGTATGTATTTATCATGCAGCTTGTTGAAGGTATTTTCCCATCTCGAAAGATACGAACAATTGAAGGCATGGAAGAAGAAAGAAGACTTGCTTTTGTTGCGGTGACAAGAAGTGAGAAGGGATTATTCTTATCAGATTCCGGTGGGAGAAATATTGGAGATACATCTAGATTTCCTTCCAGATTTCTCTTTGATATTGATCCAGTATTACTGGAATATACAGAAAAACCAAGTGATGCATATATTCAAAAAGCATTGGATAACATTGACAAAGTCAATCGAAGATTTATTCCAAGTGCATCTTCTCTGGAATTTAAAGAAGGGGATCGTGTTAGACATCCAGTGTTTAAAGATGGAACAGTAGAGAAAATAGACTATGATGAAGAAGCAATCTTTATCTTGTTTGATTCTATGCAGACACCACGTGCAATTGCTTTGCGTGCAGCAAAAAAGCTTGAAAAGATTCAGGATAAAATAGAAAGATTCAGTTGATTGTTATATGCCCATATTTCTAATGATAAATAAGAATATGGGTTTTAATATACCGAAAGATAGAATTGTAAATATAGTAAATATATCTGCGTATTTTGTATGTGTTTTGTATATTTGGTGTGCAATGATAGTTTCAATTATTAAAGTAGTCATGAAGCTGATTGTTAAGATAGAAAATAGAACACTATCAAAATCTAGATGTATATAAAAATGAACACATAAACAAATGGAAATGAATGATAGAACACCTGAGATGGCACCTAAGATTTGTTTGTTTGCAATTTTTCCTAATAAATATTTGTGGTAAAAGGGAATCCAGGCAGTGAATGGATATGCATATCCAATATTTTTTAACATACACATGGATGCAATGCTTTGAAATATATAACTGTATAGCAAATACAATATGACACTAATAGCTATCGCAACGAAAAATAAATAGACAAATGAAAATAAGCTGAAAAGAATTGCGATACCAAATCCACCCATATGAATCTCCTTTGAAATAGTGATTATAAGATACTTTTTAAATCATCTAAAGACATAAATTTGATCAATAAAGAACCATTTTTTCCATCAACAACAAACTTTTTGAATTTATCAAAGAGTCCCATGATAATAGCTCCTATTCGTTTTCTCATTTATATTATAGAGCACAATATAAAAACAAGTGAAGCATATGGCAAATTCTTCACTTGTTCATTTTTCATAAATATTCTATTGGAAGAGCAATCAGATTTTCTCGTAAATATGTCTTTTTATCAATGAGACATAATATGATGCCTGTACCTCTTTTTTTGTCTGGAATTTTGTCTAGTACAGTATTGGCTGATGCCATAGATGCTTTTGGGTTTCCACTCATTTTTATTTCTATTGGATATACAACACCATTTTCCTCAATGACTAGATCAATTTCATTTTCTTTACTGGAAGTTTTATCTTTTCCTCTGTAGTAAAAGATACTAAAGGAATAATCTTTTCCTTCATTAGAATAAGATTTTAATATTTCAGATACAATAAAAGTTTCAAATAGATTGCCAGCTACTGCAGAATTTTTTAAGGCATCAGCAGTGAGCCATTTTGTAAGGTAACATACTAATCCTGTGTCTCTAAAATAGATTTTAGGCGATTTGATAGCACGTGAAAGACTGGAAGAACTGTATGGCTGTAATAAATAGATAATTCCTGTTCTTTCTAATACAGATATCCAGTTTTTAATAGTTGGTTCACTGACACCAACTTCGTTGGCAATGTTTGTGTAACTAAGAATTTCACCTGTTCTAGCAGCAATGCTTGTAAGGAATTTAGAGAAAGTAATACTATCTGCAGAAATCAAATCATGAATGTCTCTTTCGATATATGTTGAAACATAAGAAGAATAAAACTCTTGCCAGTCTCTATCAATGACATATAGTTCTGGATAAGATCCTTTATGAATAATTTCCCATATATTGGAATAAGATTTAAGCTGTTTTTCTCTTTCTTGAATGTATTCTTCTGTAGGAATAAAGTGTCTGTTAAAAGGTACTTCATATATTTCTCTTAAAGATAATCCAGATAATTCAGAAATGGATACTCTTCCAGCAAGAGATTCACTCACACCTTTCATCAGCTGAAGTTTGGAAGATCCAGATAAAATAAACTGTCCTCTTTCATCTGAATTATCCACAATTAATTTGATGTTTTCTAATATGCCGGGCTCTTTTTGCACTTCATCAATAAAAAGAGGACATGGATTGTTTAAAAAGAATAATTTTGGTTCTTCGTGTGCCTGTAGGCGTGTTAAAACATCGTCAAAACTGGCAATTGTATATGCAGGAAATGTTTCTTTTATGACAGTGGATTTTCCAACTTGTCTTGCGCCGGTAAGCAAAGTGCATTTGCTTGTTTCAACTCGTTTTTCTAGAATTGGAGTAATTGCTCTTGGAATATATTTCATATGATTTCTCCGTCTAATCTAAAATCCAAATTTATTATAGGCGCTGAGAATGTACAATTCAACAGAAAATTACGTCTAATATAAAATTCAATTTTAAATTAGACGCTACTCTGCTATCTTTATAATAGTTAAAAAGAAGAAGATTGTCTCTTCTTCTTGATCACGTGTGAATTATTTCTTTCCCCAGTCTTTCATGGATTGTCCCTGGAATTGAACGTTTCCACGATGACCATATACTTTGATGGAATTTAAAGCTTGTTCTAAAGAGTGGAATTCTTCATCTGTTAATGTTACGTTGCTTGCTTCCATTGCATATTCTCTAGAAGGAATTGCGCCATATCCAAGAGAGAAAGCCATGCATCCCATTCCGATTTCTGATACTTCAATGTTACCTGGTTTTCTTGTTTTCATTTTATTCTCCTTTGTCGATTTGAGTATATGTTGAAAAAAGAAAGAAGTACAATAGCAATGATTCATATATTGTATACAGGAAATGAATAGTGCTTTATTATCACTTAATACAAAAATGTGCTAAATCAAATAAGTTCTTATTTATGCATATAATTCAAGCAAAAATAAAAAATATTATTAAAAAACTTGAATTATTTAGCACTCTACTATTGACTCTGCTAAAACGAAGAGTATATTAATACTTGTAAGACGAAAGGGTCTTAGAAAAGAGGAAAAAATATGAGATATTTAGACCGTAGAAATGCAAATTTATTTGATGATATGTTTGATGACATGTTCAGAGCTCCAGTAATGAACAACAATACTTTAATGAAGACAGATATTCATGAGAAAGATGGAAAATATATTCTTGATATTGAAGTACCTGGTGTAAAGAAAGAAGATGTTAAGATTTCTCTTTACAATGGTAACTTGACAGTTGCTGTTGAACACAATGAATCCAATGAAGAAAAGGATGCTAAGGGTAGAGTTATTCGTCAGGAAAGATACAATGGCTCTTGCAGTAGAACATTCTATGTATCTGATGCTATCAAGGATTCAGACATTCATGCTTCCTTCGAAAATGGTATTTTGAAGATTGAATTACCAACAGAAGCAAAGAAGGAAGAAGAAACAAAGAAGTTCATTGAAATTCTATAATTCCTTGAAAAAGACTTGTTCACAATGTGGCAAGCCTTTTTTTATCTTTGGAATGTGACTGTAAATATTGTACCTTCTTGTGGATTACTCGTAACAGAAATTTCACCATGTATTTTCTTGACCATTTCTCTTGTGATGGCGAGTCCTAAACCAAAGCTCTCCGTTTCATTTGTACGGCTTTTATCACTGCGATAAAAGCGATCAAATACGTGTGGAAGATTTTCTTGAGCAATCGTTGTTCCAAAGTTTTGAACACAAATACATGTTTTATGTTTATCCTGTGCTAATTTCAACAAGACTTTTCCATTTTTTGGTTCATATTTTAAAGCATTTTCTAATAAACTGCTAATGATTTGCATTAGATAATCTTCATTTGTCTGTATTACACATGATTCAATAAGTTCAGTGTCCAAAGTGACACTTTTTTCATAAGCAAGAGATTCTAATTGCAGACTTGCTTTCATCGCTATGTTACTAACATCAACTTCTTCTAATGGAACTGTAATGTTTTTTCGTTCAACATCTGCGAGTTTTAACATCTGTGTAATCAACTGCTGCATTCTTTTTGCAGCTATTTGAGGACTGTCGATCCAGCGATGTACACTTCCTACCGTTGCATCTTGATTTTCTATCAAAATAGAATTGTTTGCTAATATTACAGAGAGGAGTTTTTAAATCATGAGAGATATCTGCAACGAATTGTTTTTCTCTTTCCATTGCTTCTTCTGATGGTTTTGAAGCAATATGTGATAGCTGAATACTGATAAAAAGGAAAAGAAGCATTGCACCAAACCAGATGAAAAATAAAAGGATAGCTAGTGGTATGGGTGGTGGAGCACCAATGAATCAACCATCTAAAAAAGAAGATAAAAGTGTATAAGTAAAAGAGGTTGTAACGATTGAACAAAGAAAAGTTCAAAGGTGTTACAACCTTCTTTCAAAAAGATATTTTTGTAGTTAGAATTTAGATAATCCATTCTTTCTTGCTTTTTTCATCATTGCATCATATATCTTTGTTCCAGCGAATGTATAAAGTATATTTACAATTACAAATGCAATGATTTCATAATGCAATGGAAGAATGAGAGAACTTCCAAATAAGAGGTTTCTTACAAGATCTAGACCCCAGGTAAATGGAAAGAGAAGAGAAATGGCAAGAAATGGAGCAGGTAACTGAATGACTGGGAAATAGAGTCCTCCCAAAAAAGGTGCAATATTTGCGATTAAAGAAATGAATTGATCTGCTTCTTTGAAGTAAATCGCAAATCCCATTAATATTTCCGCAAATCCATATGTTCCAAAAGCCATTATCAATGCAATCCCTAAAAAAGAAAGAATACTTTTTACTGTGAGTAAATGAAATGAAGTAAGCACGAAAATAACAATCAATGGAATCATTTCAAATACAATGGAAACAACACCGCTCACAGCCCATCCAAATACATAATGGATACCTTTCAAAGGCATATTCATCATATATTCAAAGTTTTCTTCTTTTAGCTTTCGGCGGATTTCAAATACTGCAGACCACATGTTTTCCACAAATTGCCAAAGAATTAATGAAAATAACATGTATTGTATATATTCTGTTTTGCTTTGAATGCCAGATATTTCTAGATTTCCGAATAAAAGAATGGCAATCGAAGGAAATATCAGCAATATAGCATCAGTACTGGCAGAGAAAATTTCAATTTTATATCGAAACTTTTCCTTCAGTTCCATCTGTAGAAGAGTGAATGCTTTTACCATTGTTCTGTATCTCCTTTTTTCTTAATGTTGAAATATCATTTTGAATGATTGCATAGCCAAACAGTGCAAATGCAAAAGAAAGAATGACAGGAATGAGTAACCACAATGGGTGAATAGTAAATGTATTGTTTCTTGCTAGAGAAATTGTATATGTTAATGGAATGACATATGATACAAACTGAATGATTTGTGGATATCTTTTGATGTCTGTGGAATATCCACTGAAAAAACCAATGATTTGTTGAACCAGTGCATTGACTGATCCAAGCTTTCTGAATTTCAGAGTGAAACCAAGGAATAGAATTCCCATATTCGCTGTGATAATGTCATTGATCAATAAAATAACAATAAAATGTAGAAGATCAGGAATATGAACATTACAGAGAGAAAAGAAAAAGATCTGTAGTAATGAAATAAGATAACTTTCAATGCCGATCTGTAATGCTTTGGCAATGAAATATTGTCTGAATTGCACGGGGTATAGAAACAGGTTTGTAAAAGTGCCATCCATTCTTTCTTCTTCCATGAATCCACCAATACCAAAAAAAGCTTGATTTAGTCCAAACCAGCATAACATACCTTTTAATGTGAGTACCTGCTGATCGGGGCAAACCATATAAATATAAGGTGCAATCATAAAAAAGGTGCCAAAAACAAGATTGATCAATAACCATTTGTAGCGAAGATCAATCTTCAGAAATTTCTTCAAATGATTCAACATTTTTGATCTTTCCTTTCTCTATCAAATAGTTTTTGACGTGATTGGTATTGTGGATACCTGTATGGGAAACAAGAAATACAGTATTCCCATTTTGAACATGTTCTTGCAGCATATCTTCAACAATCATGCATGTATCTTTATCTAGACCATTCATAACTTCATCAGCAAATATAATATCTGGATTATTTAAGAATGCACGTGCTACCATGACTTTCTTTTTCATTCCTGTAGAAAAGTTTTCTACCAGCGTTTTATCATTTTTTAGATGTAATCGATCTAGTAAAGAAACAATGCGCTTGTCGAGTTCTTTCTTTGGAATGTTTTGGATTCTGCCAATGTAATACAGATTCTCATATGCAGATAATTTATGATATAAAGAACGATCATCCGCTGTAACGATACCAATATGATTTAAGTATTCATTTCTACTTTTTTCGATATCTTTTGCATTCCAGTAAACTGTTCCTTCATCTGGAATCATCAAACCATACATAATTTTCAATAAAGTACTTTTTCCACAGCCATTATTACCGTTCAATAAGTGAATATATCCACGTTGGAAATCCATAGTTATATGATCTAGTACTTGCTGAGTATCGAAAGATTTGCTGATATTTTCAATTTTGATTTCTGTTTTCATAAATTCTGAATACCCCACTTTCGATTTCTTCAGTTAAATCTAGTATTTTATAACAAATGGATATTGTGCTTTTCACATTCATCAATCATTTTCTGTGGCCAGATACTAGCTTGTACTTCACCAACATGTGCTTTATTTAATAAAAGCATGCAGAGTCTGGATTGACCAATACCACCGCCAATTGTGTATGGCAGTTCTTTGTTTTGAATCATTTGATGATAAGGAAGTGTGAGTCTACCTTCACAATGAGATGCTTTACATTGAGAAACAATAGTGTCTTCGTCCACGCGGATACCCATAGAAGAAATTTCAAGTGCACGATTTAAAGAAGGCAGCCAGAATAATAAATCTCCATTGAGATTCCAGTCATCATAGTCAGGAGCTCTACCATCATGTGGTTTTCCGCTTCTTTTTAATGGATGACCAATCTGTTTGATGAATACACATTTATGTTCTCTTGTGATGGCATTTTCTCTATCTTTGACAGATAAATCTGGGTAGCGATCTTCTAGCTCCTGAGAAGTAATGAAATATACTTCATCAGCTAAATGACATACTGCTTCTGGATATTTATACCAGACTTCATGTTCCATATGCTTGATTACTTTGAAGATTTCTTTGACTGTTGCTTCTAATACTTCTTCTGTTCTTTCTTCTTTTGTGATGATTTTTTCCCAGTCCCATTGATCAACATAGACGGAATGCAGGTTATCTACGATTTCATCTCTGCGGATTGCGTTCATGTTTGTATAAAGACCTTCATGTTCCTTGAAGCCGTATTTCTTTAACGCAAATCTTTTCCATTTTGCTAAAGACTGAACAACTTCAACTCTTTCATCAGGCAGTTCCTGAATGTCAAAGCTGACAGGCCTTTCAATTCCGTTTAAATTATCATTCAAACCAGAAGATTTTGTGACAAACAAAGGTGCAGAAATTCTTAATAATCCTAGTTCTTTTCCGAATTCTCTCTGGAATGTATCACGAATATATTTGATTGCTTCTTGTGTCTGCATGACAGACAATACTGGTTCATAGTTTTCAGGTGTAATTAAATTCATATCTTTTCCCTCTTAATGCAAACCATTATACAAGAACACAATAGAAACGAGCATGAAACTTGCGAAATAGCAGGTAAAATGTACAATTAAAAATGAAAGAAGAGAAAATTATATGACAAGAGTAGATATCGCAATTATTGGCAGTGGCCCTGCAGGACTAGAAGCAGCTTTGACTGCGAAAAATAGAAATAAATCCATTCAGATCTTTGGCACAAAAGATCTATCTAACAAGATGCAGGTAATTGATCATCCAATTACAAACTATCTTGGCTTATCAAATGTAACTGGAAAACAAATGGCAGAAGCATTTACGAATCAAATGCATGATGCTGGAATTGAAATTACAGAATGTAAAGTAACAACAGTATATGCAATGGGTGACTATTTTGCATTACAGTTAAGTAATAATGAAATGGTGGAAGCTGAAAGCGTAATTCTGGCAAGTGGTGTTGTTGCGGGAAAACCATATAATGGAGAAAGTGAATTCTTAGGCAGAGGTGTTTCCTATTGTGCAACATGTGATGCACCATTATATAAAGGAAAAGATGTAATTGTCATTGGCGGTTCAAAGGAAGAAGAAAGTGAAGCTGAATTCCTTGGTGAAGTATGTAATTCTGTGAAGTATATTCCTTTGTATAAGGGTGAGATTGCATTCAAGCATGACAATATTGTTGTGGTGAATGAAAAACCTGTTGAGATCAAAGGAATGATGAAAGCAAATACTTTGGTGACGGATCAGAATGAATATTCTACAGATTGCGTGTTTGTATTAAGAGCAGCACAATTTCCAACACAGTTGGTTCCTGGATTACAGGTAGAAGGTAATGCTGTACAAGTAGATCGTGAAATGAAAACGAATATTCCTGGTATCTTTGCGGCAGGGGATATTGTTGGTTTGCCATATCAGTTCATTAAATCTGCTGGTGAAGGAAATATTGCGGCAATCTCTGCAGCTGCATATGTAGATCAAAAGTTAAGAAACAGATAAAGGTATCCATGAAGTGATATCTTTTTCTTTTACACAACAAAGTTATTGTCAAAATGACTATTGCACTTATACGCGCATCGTTGTTTAATAGTTACGCAAAGGGGTAGAAAAATGAATACGATTTAATCTTTTTTTGAAAGGAAAGATGTCATTATCTCAGCACATCGTTATGGTATTGATGCGATGAGTGCAATGGCACAAGGTTTATTTGCAAGCTTATTGATTGGAACAATCATTAAGACATTAGGGCAGCAGACAGGCATTGATTTCTTGGTAAATGCAGGTACATATGCAAGCAGTGTTGCTGGACCTACAATGGCAGCTTCTATTGGATATGCATTGCATGCACCACAGCTTGTATTATTTTCATTGATTGCAGTGGGTGCTTCTGCGAATGAATTAGGTGGTGCTGGAGGACCTTTGGCTGTATACCTGATTGCGATTGTTGCAAGTGAAGTCGGCAAGTTAGTTTTAAAAGAAACAAAAGTAGATATTCTAGTCACACCTGCAGCAACAATACTTGTTGGTGTTGGATTAAGTGTATTATGTGCACCTGCGATTGGTGCAGCTGCAAGTTCTGTTGGTAATTTAATTATGTGGGCTACAGAATTACAGCCATTCTTGATGGGTATTCTTGTATCTGTACTTGTTGGTATTGCATTAACACTTCCAATTTCTTCTGCAGCAATCTGTGCTGCACTTGGCTTGACAGGTTTAGCTGGTGGAGCTGCAGTTGCTGGATGCTGTGCACAAATGATTGGCTTTGCATGCATGAGCTACAAAGAAAATGGTATTGGAGGTCTTGTATCACAGGGTATTGGCACAAGTATGCTTCAGATGCCAAATATCATTAAGAATCCGAAAACATGGATTCCACCAATTCTTGCTTCCGCAATTACAGGACCTATCGCAACTTGTATTTTCCATTTAGAAATGAATGGACCAGCAGTCAGCTCTGGTATGGGTACTTGTGGCCTTGTTGGTCAGATTGGTGTATATACAGGATGGCTTGCAAGTGGAAAAGCAATTACTGCGTTTGACTGGATTGGATTAGTAATGATCTGCTTTATCTTGCCTGCAGTATTGAGTGTTATCTTCTGTAATATTCTACGTAAGAAACAATGGATCAAAGAAAATGATCTCAAATTAAACTAATATGAAAAAAGGAACATTTCTAATTTGAAGTGTTCCTTTTTTAGTTAAAACTTGATTGTTTTTCTAATGATAATGATGGATATGAGTGATGCAATTGTTTCACTGATCCAGAATGCATGCCATACACCACTTGCGCCTAAGAATCTAGATAATACATAGGATACAGGAATAATGACAATAATATAGCGAAGTGCAGAAATAACAAGAGATGGATTTCCTTTTCCAAGACCTTCTAATACACCACAGACAATGACAGAAATGGAAGAAATGACAAATCCACTGCTGATGATATGCAATGCAGAAGATCCTGCACGGATCGTTTCTGTGTTCTGTGTGAATAAATGCATGAGATTATCTGCAAAAAGCCAGCAGATGCATGTTCCAATAAACATGATAGAAACTGCAAGTAACAATGAAGTAAAGAAAATCTTTTTCACTCTTTCATGTTCTTTTGCACCATAGTTATATCCGATTAATGGACGAATACCTTGTACAATGCCATTGACTGTTAAATAGATGAATGTCTGTAACTTGTAATAGATTCCTAAAACCAGTACATACATATCTGAGAACTCTGCCAGAATGCCATTCAATAGCGTGATCATAATGGATGGAAGAGACAGGTTCATTGTTGCTGGCAAGCCAACACTGTAGATTCTTTTACAGATTGTTTTCTGGAACATTTCTTTTGAAAAATGAATGCGTAGTTGGGACTCTTTTGTGTAGTAGATAATCAAGTAGATGACAAGTGTAAGTACCTGCCCAATTCCTGTTGCTAATGCTGCACCAGCAATTCCCATTTCAGGAAAGAAGCCAATACCAAAGATCATCATTGGATCAAGAATAATATTACAGATACATCCACATAACATTGCAATCATAGAAACTGTCATTTTTCCTTCTGCCTGATAGATCTTTTCATAGGCAATGGCAATAGAGTTTAGAAAATTAAACAGGAATGCAAGTGTTCCGTATGTGATTCCATTTTGAATGACTTCAGGATTTGTTGTGAATAAATGCAAGAATGGTCGCAATACACCAATACATCCAACAGTTAATAAAATGCCATGGATCATGGAAAGGAATAATCCTAAGGATACAGTATCATTTGCACGTTTTTGATCTTGCGCTCCTAGATAGAAAGAAGCAATGGCATTGACACCAATCCCATGACCAACTGCGACTGCAGTAACGATGAGCTGCAGTGGATAAACAAGAGAAATTGAGGTCATTGCACTTTCAGAAATCTGTGCAACGAAATAACTATCTACGATGTTATATAGTGCATTGACAAGCATTCCCAATACCATTGGCAATGACATTGTGAATACAAGTGGCAATATCTTTTTTTCTTTCATGTATGTTTGATTCATTGTTGTCACCTCCATAAAAAAATCGTCACAAATAATATGTGACGAAAAGTGGGGTATTCCCCAGAAAAATTCACATGAAGTTTTAGCGGTAGTGATAATACTATAGTTGTTTTCAAATGTCAAAAAATATATTTTTCTTTTATAATGAAACAATGAAAAAAACACCAGCATATATCCGTGTATATCAAAATATTTCAAATCAAATCATTCATGGGATTTATCCATATCAATCCAGAATTCCATCAAAGCGAGAAATGGCACAAAAAGAAAACTGCAGTTTGATTACAATTGAACATGCATATGAACTATTGGTAGATGAAGGGTATATTGAATCTAGACCAAGAAGTGGATATTACGTTTCATATCAGGTAGGAGATGTTTTTGAAAGCGAAGCGACACTTGTGGATATCTCTGTGTCATTTGAGAATACAGATATAACTTTTCCAGCGAGTGTATTTGCAAAGGCATGTAGAAAAGTGACAGGGATGATGCATTCCAAACTTCCATCTAGAAGTGAAGGAAAAGGCAATATTTATTTAAGAAATGCAATCAGTAAATATCTAGCACGCAGTAGAAATCTCATTGTTCCACCGGAACAGATTATTATTGGTGCAGGTAGTGAATATTTGTATTCATTGATTGTAGATCTTCTTGGAAGAAGTAAGATCTATGGCATTGAATCACCATCGTATGAAAAAATCTATCGTATTTATCGTGCAAGCGGCGTGAAAGTAGATTTGTTGAAACTTGGAAGAAATGGTATTTTGTCCACAGAACTGGAAAGAACGCCAGCCTCTATTCTGCATGTCACGCCATATCATTCGTTTCCAACAGGGTCAACAACTGATGCATCCAAAAGAAGAGAGTATATTCAATGGGCAAATGAACGACATGCGATTATTGTGGAAGACGATTATGAATCTGAATTTACAAAATCCATCAAATCACAGGAAACTTTATTCTCTTTAGATCCTCAACATGTGATTTATATGAATACTTTTACAAAAACAATCTCGTCTTCTATTCGAATTGGTTATATGATATTACCAGAAGATTTACTAAAAGCTTATGAACAGACACAATCATTTCGTTCGTGCACGGTGAGTGAATTTATGCAGCTTGTTGTTGCGGAGCTTTTAAACAACGGTTCTTTTGAAAGGAACCTCAACCACATTCGTAGAAAGAGAAAAACACATGAGAAAGATTGAAGATATATATTTCATTGATAAAAACAATGCGCCTCAACCGCATACAATTATTGAAAATACTTCGTTTAAACAAAATGGGTATCGAATTACTCATTTTTCTATGGGAGCAAATACTGCCGGTTCTCCAGAGAGATATCATCATATTGGAATTTATACATGTAATACTGGAACATTGCATTTGAAATATTATATAGACAGAAATTCCTATGAAGAAATTGTTTTGAAACCAGGAGACTTCTGGATTCGTCCAGCGCATACGATAGTGAGCTGGTATGCAGAAGAAGATGCTGTCTTTACTGTTTTATCCATGCGCTATACTGCGAATTTCTGTGAGGGGAATATGCTTGGAAAAACGATGTCAATCAATCATTTAATTGATAAAAAAGAATCTGATATTTCTCAGAAAAAACTTGTGAACGATAAGCTATTTCAATTAGATGCAATACATATGGGAAAGAACAGTCGCATGGAGCTGAGCAGCAATGATAATTTGATTCTTTGTTCTGTAGAAGGAAAATGTGCATTGTTTTACCATAATCGACAGATGATCATTGATTCTCAACAATGTTTCCATACAAATATGGCTGATAAAATTGTTCTTTTATCCGCAACAGATACAAAATTACTGCTTCTCAAATTTGTAAATCAGGGTTAATATATTTGGCGGAAATGATGTCTTCCAGGAAGAAATTCCAAACCGCTATTACAGCTGATGACTTCTGCAATGTTTTTTTATCATGCAGGAAATCAGCTTTTTTCTTTGCCTGCTAGAAAGGGTGTTTATGTTATTTAGTTTTGCTTTACTTTTACTTTGTGGATTATTGCTTGGAGATTTGTTTAAGAAAATCAAATTTCCACCATTATTTGGCTTTATGTTATGTGGAATTTTGTTAGGGCCATATTGTTTTAAATTGATTGACGCTTCGATATTGGATGCTTCTGCATCGATTCGTAAGGTTGCGTTGATCATTATTTTGATCCGTGCGGGATTGAATCTGGATTTGGATGCGTTAAAGAAAGTTGGCAGACCAGCAATATTAATGTGTTTTCTTCCAGCAACCTTTGAAATCATTGGATTTGCATTATTAGGGCCAGTCATTCTGCATCTTTCATTATTAGATTCTTTGATTCTTGGCTCTGTTTTAGCTGCAGTATCACCAGCTGTTGTTGTACCTAACATGTTAAAACTCATTGAGGAAGGATATGGAACAAAGGAAGGTATTCCACAATTAATTATGGCTGGTGCATCTGTGGATGATGTATTTGTCATTGTATTGTTTACTTCATTTACATCACTTGCTTCTTCTGGTTCTTTAGATGCACTGAATTTCTTGAGAATACCAACTTCCATTATCAGTGGTGTTGCTTCAGGGATTCTCATTGGATATGTATCGAATCGCTTCTTTGATAAAGTGAATGTTAGAGATACAGTTAAAGTGATAGTGTTACTATCTTTGTCATTTATTCTGGTGAAAGCAGAAGATGTATGTACTGGCTATTTTGGATATTCTGGATTGCTTGCAATCATGGCAATGAGTGCAATGATTCATTTTGAAAGAGAACAGATATCTGTTAACTTATCCAATAAATTTTCTCAATTGTGGATTGTTGCGGAAATATTATTGTTTGAGCTTGTAGGTGCAGCAGTGGATCCAACATATGCATTAAAGGCAGGTACGAGTGCGATTTTAATCATTGTACTAGCTTTGATTTTTAGAATGACTGGTGTGTATCTTTGTGTTACTTCAACATCATTAACAAGAAAAGAAAGACTCTTTTGCATGATTGCCTATACACCAAAAGCAACGGTACAGGCGGCCATTGGTTCTATTCCTTTAGCAATGGGATTATCTTGTGGAAATATTGTATTAACAGTTGCAGTGTGTGCAATTTTATTAACTGCTCCACTTGGTGCATTCTTTATCAATCTGACATATCAGAAATTGTTAGAGAAAAATGTATGAAAGAGACATTATTCCTTTACTTTTTTTCTATTTTCTAATAACATAATAGCGTCTTTGAACCGTAGTATTTATTGTGTATCAGAGGAAGGAAAACAACTAATGAAATTAATTGTCACATCTTTGAGAACAACAAATAACATTACAGATTTGGATGCTAGTAAACTATCCAATCTTATCTGCGGTATCAAACTGTCTAAATAACGATGAAAATAACAGCTGATGGAATTACTCCGTTAGCTGTTTTTGATTCTACTAGAGGAGGTTAAAATGAAAAAAGTCGCAATTGTTATGGGTAGTGATTCTGATGCGCCAGTTATGGCAAAAGCTGTTAAAGTATTAGAAGGTTATGAAATTCCTTATGAAGTACATGTATATTCTGCACATAGAACTCCTATGCAGGCAGCTGAATTCGCATCAAATGCAAAAGAAAATGGATTTGGCGTCATTATCGCAGGTGCAGGCATGGCTGCAGCTTTAGCAGGTGTTCTTGCTGCACATACAACATTACCAGTCATTGGTGTTCCATTAAAATCAGCAGTTCTAGAAGGAACAGATGCGTTACTTGCGACTGTCATGATGCCTAGTGGAATCCCAGTAGCAACAGTGGCAATTGATGGAAGCAAGAATGCAGCATATCTTGCCGCAGAAATCATTGCATTATCTGATGAATCTTTAGCTGAAAAGATTGCTGAAGACAGAAATAAGCAAAGTGAAGCTGTCTTAAAGAAAGACGCAGGAATACAAGAAAAGATCAAGGAGCTATAAGACATGGAAAAAAGTTATTCAAATGCTTACAAAGAAGCTGGTGTAGATGTTACTGCCGGCTATGAATCTGTTGAACTCATTAAAAAGGATGTAAAGCGTACAGAAATCCCAGGTGTACTTGGTGGTATTGGTGGATTTGGCGGTCTATTTGCTCCAGATCTCAAAGGATATGAAAAACCAGTATTTATTTCTGGTACAGATGGTGTTGGTACAAAACTGAAGCTTGCTTTCTTGATGGACAAGCATGACACAATTGGAATCGATTGCGTTGCAATGTGTGTGAATGATGTTATCTGTGCTGGTGCAAAGCCATTATTCTTTTTGGACTACATCGCATGTGGAAAAAACGTTCCTGAAAAGATTGCCACAATTGTAAAGGGAATTGCTGATGGATGTGTTGAAAGCGGATGTGCACTTGTTGGTGGTGAAACTGCTGAACATCCAGGTATGATGCCAGAAGAAGAATATGATCTTGCTGGTTTTACAGTTGGTATTGTGGATGAAAAGAATATCTTAGATAAGAAGAATGTTAAGAAGGGTGATGTTATCGTTGGCTTAGCATCTACTGGTGTACATTCCAACGGTTTCTCTCTTGTTAGAAAAGTCTTTGATATTGATAATGCAGAAGTGCTTGGAAAATACAAGGATGAATTAAATGGCAAGACATTAGGAGAAGCTTTGCTAGAACCTACACAGCTTTACGTTAAACCAATCTTGAAGCTGTTAGAAGAAGTAGATGTACATTCTATTTCTCATATTACAGGCGGTGGTTTCTATGAAAATCTGCCACGTGCATATGGTGATAATCTGAATGCTGTGATTCATAAGGGAAGCTGGGAAGTATTGCCTGTCTTTAAACTCATTCAGGAAAAGGGAAATATTGCTGAACATGATATGTTTAATACATACAACATGGGTGTAGGTATGGCTGTCATTGTTGATGGTAAAGATGCTGACAGGACAATTGCATTGATGAATGAATTTGGTATCAAGGCAAGTGTTATTGGTGAAATGAGTGAGGGTGATCACTCTGTGGTGATTGAATGAGAAACATCGCAGTCATGGTGTCTGGTGGAGGAACAAATCTACAGGCACTGATCGACGCTGAAAAGGCTGGAAAGATCCCACACGGAAAAATTACTTTGGTCGTTGCTTCTAATGATTCTGCATATGCTCTAGAGCGTGCTGAAAATAATGGTATTGAAACTGTTGTTGTGAAACGAAAGGCATATGAAAACCAGGATGCATTTGATAAAGCAATTGTAGAAACACTACATGCACACAATATTGATATGGTTGTATTAGCTGGCTACTTAAGTATCTTAGGAGAAACGGTGATCCAGGCATATCGAGATCGAATTATCAACATTCATCCATCTTTGATTCCTTCTTTCTGTGGAAAAGGTTTCTATGGATTGAAAGTGCATGAAGCTGCGCTTGCTAGAGGCGTAAAAGTGACAGGTGCTACGGTACATCTTGTCAATGAAATTCCGGATGGTGGAAGAATTCTAAAGCAGAAAGCAGTATATATTGAAGATGGTGATACTGCTGAAACTTTACAGAGAAGAGTTATGGAACAGGCAGAATGGATATTATTGCCAGAAGCCTGTGAAGATATCGCAAAACAATTAGATGAAGGAGAAGACAAATGAGCGTTGATTTGATTGATTACTTGAAGAATAACGAATACCCAGGTCGTGGTATCGCAATTGGCAGAACTCCATGTGGAAAAAATATTCGTATTGCTTACTGGATCATGGGAAGAAGCAGCAATTCTAGAAATAGAGTATTCCTGGAAACAGAAGATGGCATCAGAACAGAAGCATTTGATCCAAGTAAGATGGAAGATCCTTCATTGATTATTTATCACCCGGTTAGAAAGCTTGAAAACAAGACAATCGTTACAAATGGTGATCAGACAGATACAATCTGGAATGCATTAAAAGAAGGCAAGACTTTTGAAGATGCATTACGCACAAGAACATTTGAACCAGATGGACCAAACTGGACTCCAAGAATTTCTGCACTTGTAGAAGGTGCTGGCTATAAGATGTCAATCTTAAAGAGTATGAATCTTGAAGGCAGTGCAGTTGGCCGTTATTTCTTTGAATATCCAGAAGCAGAAAATGGTGTTGGGCATTTGATTACAACATATAAGACAAATGGTAATCCAATTCCTTCTTTTGAAGGAGAACCAATTCGTTGGGATATGGCTCATGAAAAGTTTGATGAATGGGCAAATCATGTATGGGAAGCATTGAATGAAGATAATAAGGTTTCTTTATATACATGTCATATGAATATTGAAACAGGCGAAACAAAAACAATGATTTTCAATAAGAATAAGTAAGAAGGAGAAAGAACATGGCTAAGGAAATTGCTTTGAAGTATGGATGTAATCCAAATCAGAAACCATCTCGTATTTATGTAGAAGATGGTGAATTACCAGTGACAGTATTAAATGGAAAACCAGGTTATATCAACTTTTTAGATGCATTAAACAGTTGGCAGCTTGTAAAAGAATTAAAAGAAGCAACAGGACTTCCTTCAGCAGCTTCTTTCAAGCACGTTTCTCCTGCAGGTGCTGCAGTTGGACTTCCATTGAGTGAAACGGATCGTAAGATCTATTTCGTAGATGAGGAAGAATTGTCTCCGATTGCTTGTGCATATGTAAGAGCACGTGGTGCAGATCGTATGTCTTCTTATGGTGACTGGGCTGCACTTTCTGATGTGTGTGATGCAGATACTGCTAGACTTCTAAAGAAGGAAGTATCTGATGGTGTGATTGCGCCTGGCTTTACAGAAGAAGCACTAGAAATTCTGCGTCAGAAGAAAAAGGGAAACTACAATGTTGTTCAGATTGATCCTGACTATGTTCCAGAAGAAATTGAACATAAACAGGTATTTGGTATTACATTTGAACAGGGTAGAAACAATATCAAGATTGATGAATCTTTATTAACAAATATCATCAGTGAAAATAAGAATCTTCCTGAGAGTGCAAAAAGAGATTTGATGATTGCTTTAATTGCATTGAAGTATACACAGTCTAACTCTGTTGCCTATGCAAAGGATGGTCAGTGTATTGGTATTGGTGCTGGTCAGCAAAGCCGTGTCCATTGTGTAAGACTTGCTGGAAATAAGGCTGATAACTGGTGGCTGAGACAGAATCCAAAGGTATTGGCATTACCATTCAAACAGGGAATTCGTAGAGCTGATCGCGATAACACAATTGATGTATATATCTCTGATGAATATGAAGATGTATTAAGAGATGGTACATGGGAAAACTTCTTTGAAACAAAGCCTGAAGTACTCACAAAGGAAGAAAAGAAGGAATGGCTAAGCAAGATGAATGGTGTTTCTTTAGCATCTGATGCTTTCTTCCCATTTGGAGATAATATTGAAAGAGCACACAAGAGTGGTGTTGAATTCATTGTTGAACCAGGTGGTTCTATTCGTGATGACAATGTCATTGATACATGCAATCGATACAATATGACACTTGTATTTAATGGTGTTAGATTGTTCCATCATTAATAAAGAAGGTATAGAACAATGAAATTATTAGTTGTTGGATCTGGCGGAAGAGAACACGCTGTGATCCGTAAATTGAAAGAAAATAAAGAAATTGAAAAAATCTATTGTGCGCCAGGAAATGGTGGTATCAGTGCAGATGCAGAATGTGTTGATATCAAGGCAACAGATAAAGAAAACATGGTGAAATTTGCGAAAGAAAATGCCATTGATTTCTGTGTTGTTACGCCAGATGATCCACTAGCATTAGGTATGGTAGATGAGATGGAAGAAGCAGGAATTCCTTGCTTTGGTCCTAAAGCCAATGCAGCAATCATTGAAGCAAGTAAAGCTTTCTCTAAGGATCTGATGAAAAAGTATGGAATTCCGACTGCGGATTATGAAACTTTCGACAATGAGAAAGAAGCTTTACATTACATTGAAGAAAAGAATACATTTCCAATTGTCATCAAAGCAGATGGTCTTGCACTTGGTAAAGGTGTATTGATTTGTGAAACACTGGATGATGCTAAAACTGCTTTACGTGAAATGATGGTTGAACATGTGTTTGGCTTGAGTGGCAATAAAGTTGTTGTGGAAGAATTTATGACAGGTAAAGAGGTATCTGTTCTAGCATTTACAGATGGTAATGTTGTGAAGCCAATGATTTCTTCTATGGATCATAAGCGTGCATATGATAATGACGAGGGTCTCAATACTGGTGGTATGGGAACAATTGCACCTTCTCCTTATTACACAAAAGAAATTGCGGAAACATGTATGGAAACAATCTTTCTTCCAACAGTGAAAGCAATGAATGCTGAAGGCAGAACATTTAAAGGATGTCTGTACTTTGGTTTAATGCTTACACCAAGGGGACCACGTGTTGTGGAATATAACTGTAGATTTGGAGATCCTGAAACACAGGTTGTATTACCTTTGTTGAATTCTGATTTACTTACAATCATGAAAGCATGTCACGATGGAACATTAAAAGATGTTGATGTTGTGTGGAGTGAAGAAGCTTGTGCTTGTGTTGTAGAAGCAAGTGGTGGATATCCTGTGAAATATGAAAAGGGATTTGAAATCCATGGCTTAGATGAAAATGGCCAGCATGATGGTGTCATCGTATATCATGCTGGAACAAAGAAGGAAAACGGTAAATTCTATACAAATGGTGGAAGAGTACTTGGCATTACTGCTAAGGGCGCTACCTTGCAAGATGCGTTAGATAAGGCATATGAAGCTGTAAAGGAAATTGGCTTTGACAAGATGCATTATCGTACAGATATTGGAAAGAAATAGGAGAAAGTAAATGAGCGTATATCGTTGCTTTGTGGAAAAGAAACAGCCATTCGCTACAGAAGCAAATGGTGTGAAGAGTGATCTGAAGATTGCTTTGTTAAATGATGATGTAAGAAATGTAAGAGTCATCAATCGCTATGATCTTGAAAATATTGATGAAGAAGATTTTAAAATGGCAGAAAGAACAATTCTTTCTGAACCACAGGTAGATACACTTTATGAAGAAGCACCTGTTGCTGAAGATGATGAATGGGTACTCGCTGTTGAATATCTTCCTGGTCAGTTTGATCAAAGAGCAGACTCTGCTTCTCAATGTATTCAACTTGCTACAATGAAGGAAAAGCCTGAAGTCCGCAGTGCGCGTTTGTATTACATCAAGGGTAATCTTACAGAAGAAGATAAAGAAAAGATCAAGAAGACTTTGATTAACCCAGTAGAAGCAAGAGAAGCTTCTTTAGAAAAACCTGAAACAATTCATCAGAATTATGAAAAGCCAGCTTTACCTGAAATCCTGGATGGTTTTATTGATTTAGATGAAGCAGGACTGGAAGCATTTAGAAGTGAAAATGGCTTGGCTATGGATCTTGCAGACATCAAGTTCCTGCAGGATTATTTCAAGAACGAAGAAAAGAGAGATCCAAGAATCACTGAAATTAAGGTGATTGATACATACTGGTCTGATCATTGTCGTCATACAACATTCAATACAATTATCAACAATGTTGATATCAAGGATGAAAATATCAAGAAAGCATATGATGCTTATCTTGATTTGCGTAAAGAAGTTTACGCAGGAAAAACAGAAAAGCCACTTTCTTTGTGGGATCTTGCAACAATTGGTGTCAAGGCTCTTAAGAAAGAGGGTAAGCTGAAAGACTTGGATGAATCTGAAGAAATCAATGCTTGTTCTGTAAGAATCAAGGTTGATGTTGATGGTGAAGATCAGGATTGGCTATTGATGTTCAAGAATGAAACACATAACCATCCTACTGAAATTGAACCATTTGGTGGCGCAGCTACATGTTTAGGTGGCGCAATTCGTGACCCTCTGTCTGGTAGAAGCTATGTTTATCAGGCAATGCGTGTAACGGGTGCTGCAGATCCATTACTCCCAATTGAAGATACATTAGAAGGAAAGCTTCCTCAGCGTAAGATTGTTACAACAGCAGCTGCTGGTTATTCTTCTTATGGTAACCAGATTGGCTTAGCTACAGGGCATGTCACTGAAATCTATCATCCAGGATACGTTGCTAAGAGAATGGAAGTTGGAGGTGTCATTGCAGCAGCTCCAAGTGAAAATGTTGTTCGTGAAAGACCGGAAGCAGGAGATGTTGTTATCCTGCTAGGTGGAAAGACTGGTAGAGATGGATGCGGAGGCGCTACAGGTTCTTCGAAATCTCATAATGTTGATTCTTTGGCGAAAGACGGTGCAGAAGTACAGAAGGGGAATGCACCTGAAGAAAGAAAACTGCAGAGACTGTTTAGAAACCCTGAAGCTACAAAGCTGATCAAGAGATGTAATGACTTTGGTGCAGGTGGTGTATCTGTTGCGATTGGTGAACTTGCGGATGGATTACATATTGATTTAAATAAGGTTCCTAAGAAATATGAAGGTCTTGATGGAACAGAACTTGCTATTTCAGAATCTCAGGAAAGAATGGCAGTTGTTGTTAGAAAAGAAGATGCAGATCATTTTCAGAAGCTTGCGAGTGATGAAAATCTGGAATCTACTGTTGTTGCAGAAGTAACAGAAGAAGCTCGTATGATCATGTATCTTGATGGTGTTGATATTGTTAACATTTCAAGAGAATTCTTGAATACAAATGGTGCAAAGCGTTATACAGATGTTGAAGTTGAAGACCATGGCAAGAAGCAGGTCGTTATGGAAACAAAACCATTTGCGGAAAGAATGGAAGCATTGGCATCTGACTTGAATGTTTGTTCCCAGAAGGGCCTTGTGGAAAGATTTGACTCTACAATTGGTGCAGGTACAGTCTTAATGCCATTTGGTGGAAAGACACAGTTAACACCAGCACAGGCAATGTGTGCAAAGATTCCAGTATTGAATGCGGAAACAGATACTGCTTCTTTGATGGCTTGGGGATTTGATCCATATGAAATGAGTGAAAATCCATTTACAGGTGCACAGGAATCTGTCATTTCTTCCATCGCCAAGATCGTAGCTGCAGGTGGTTCTTATCATCATGCATGGATGTCTTTCCAGGAATACTTTGGTCATATGTATACAGATCCTAAGCGTTGGGGTCAGCCATTCTCTGCTTTACTTGGTGCATTAAAAGCACAGCGGGAATTAGAAATTGGTGCAATTGGTGGAAAAGACTCCATGTCTGGAACATTCGAAGATATTGATGTTCCACCTACATTAGTTGCATTCTCTGTTTCTACATGTAAGGCTAGTGAAGCTGTATCTGATGAATGGAAGGGTGCTGGACATAATGTTTATGTATTGAAACCTTCTTATGATGCATATGGCAATCCAGACTGGGAAAGTGTTAGAAATACATTTGATGCGATGGAATCTATCATTAAAGATAAGAAGGCATTATCTGTATGGACATTGGAAAATGGCGGACTTGCAGAAGGTATTCTCAAGTGTGCATTAGGTAACAAGATCGGGTTTGAACTAGATCCTTCTTTTGTGGTAGATGATTTATTTGATAAATGCTATGGTGCATTCATGGTAGAAGTTGATGGAACTTTAGAAGAAGGTACATTACTTGGCAGAACAATCGATGCATACAAGATCATATCCAATGAAGGTGAAGTTGATCTAGAGTCATTACAGAAGACATATGAAGATAAGCTTCAGCCTGTATTCCCATATACAGATGTCAATCCAAAGCAGGAAATTCAACCAATCAACTATGAAGCTAGCGAAACATTACATGCAAGCTATACAGTGGAAAAACCACATGTACTTATTCCAGTATTCCCAGGAACGAACTGTGAATGGGATACAGCACATGCTTTTGAAAGAGCTGGCGCTGAGTGTGAAATCTTTGTTATCAAGAATCTGACAAGTGCAGATATTGAAGCAAGTGCAAATGCATTCGCTGAAAAGATTCATGCATCACAGATTATTGCAATCCCTGGTGGATTCTCTGGTGGTGATGAACCTGAAGGTTCTGCGAAATTCATTACAGCGTTCTTTAGAAACCCTAAGGTAAAAGAAGCCGTAACGGATTTACTTGATAACCGTGAAGGTTTGATGTGTGGTATCTGTAATGGTTTCCAGGCTTTGATCAAGTTAGGTCTTGTTCCTTTTGGAAAAATCATTGATACAGATGAAAACTGCCCAACATTAACATTCAATACAATTGGCAGACATCAGTCTATGCTTGTTAGAACTAGAATTGCTTCCAATAAGTCTCCTTGGTTAAAACATACAAAGCCAGGTGAAATTCATACTGTAGCAATTTCTCATGGTGAAGGTAGATTTGTTGCGAATGATGATGTACTGCAGCAGCTCATTGAAAATGGTCAGGTAGCTACACAGTACGTTGATCTAGATGGCAATCCTACAAGTGATGTTAGATTCAATCCTAATAATTCTTATTTAGCAATTGAAGGTATTACATCACCAGATGGTAGAGTATTTGGCAAGATGGGTCACTCTGAAAGAAGTGGTGACAACATGTATGTCAATATTCCAGATAAAAATCTAGAAAATGAAATCTTCAAGAGTGCTGTTGAGTACTTTAAATAATTGATGAATGAAAAGACACAGCTTTGCAGAAGAGCCTGTGTCTTTTCAGGTGTGAATCATTCTTTATCAGCCTGAAATGTTAGCTAACAAAGTGAAAAAGTAAATGTTAGACTAACGAATACGCATGTTTGGCTTTATAATTTTTTTTTGATAAAGCCGTGAAACGGCAGGAGGTATAAAGATGAATTTATTAAGTGCGAGACTGGTTGGATATGGTGTTTTACTTGGAACAGTTGGTGTAAATATTTTAACAAGTGATGATGAAAAAAAGCTTTATACACATTGTACAGCTGCTGCTATGAGAAGTGTTGATGAAGTGGCAAAAGTTTATACAGCTTTAAAGGAAAACTGTGAAAATATTGGTGTTGATGCAAAAGAAATCAATGAAAAAAGAGCACAGGCAAAAGAAGCAAAAATGATTGCTGATGCAAAAGCATTTCTTGAATCTTGTGAAGAGAAAGACGCGTAATCTATGAAGTGTCAGATTCTACATGAATCAAAGGGACGCATGCGTGTACACATGCTTCAGTATCGAATGACACTGGAACAGGCAGATATTCTAGAATACTATCTAAAGAAGCAGACAGGCGTAAAAGATGTTAAGGTCAATGACAGAACATCAGATGTCATTGTTTTGTTTGATACAGATAGACAGAACATTATTTCTTTGCTTTCTTCTTTTCATTATGAAGAGAATACAGATGTTGTTCCTGAACATACTGGACGTGAACTTGCAAGAGAATACGAAGATAAAGTCATTTATCACACGTTAAAGCGTGCAGTAACAAGAATGTTTTTTCCACTTCCTTTAAGAAGTGCAATTTCTTTTGCGAAGAGCTGGAAATTTATTGTGCCTGGTGTACAGGCGCTGCTTGCGGGAAATATTGAAGTGAGCGTATTGGATGCAACGACAATCTTGATTAGTATGCTTCGTGGCGACTTTGATACTGCAGGCGACTTGATGTTCCTGCTTGGACTTTCAGAAATATTAGAAGAATGGACACACAAGAAGAGTGTTGATGATCTTGCACGCAGTATGTCATTGAATGTGGAAAAAGCATGGAAAGTACTTGATGATGGTGCGACGGTACTTGTAGCTGTAAATGAATTTAAAAAAGGTGATCGTTTCGTTGTCCGTACAAGTAATATGATTCCATTGGATGGCATTGTTGTGAAAGGAAATGCGGAAGTAAACCAGGCTTCGATGACGGGAGAATCTTTGCCTGTGAATAAAGATGCTGGTAAACCGGTTTTTGCAGGTACAGTTGTGGAAGATGGCGAGTGCATTGTTGAAGTGACTTCTATCAGTGGCAGTGGCAGATATGATCGTATTGTCAATATGATTGAAGAATCTGAAAAAATGAAGTCGGATTTTGAAAATCGATCTACAGAATTGGCAGATCGTCTTGTTCCTTATTCTCTAATAGGTACAGCGTTAACTTACGCACTGACAAGAAATACGAACAAAGCTCTTTCTGTTTTGATGGTTGATTTCTCATGTGCATTGAAACTGTCGATTCCAATTGCGGTATTATCTGCGATGAGACAGGCTTCTAACATGGGAATTGTGATCAAGGGCGGAAAGTATATGGAGACAGTAAGTCAGGCTGATACGGTTGTCTTTGATAAGACAGGTACTTTAACTGTTTCTTCACCAAAGGTGAAAGATATTGTTACCTTTGAAGGAAATGACAAGAAGGAAATGCTGAAGCTTGCCGCGTGTCTTGAAGAACATTATCCACATTCCATTGCAAATGCAGTTGTTAAGGCTGCTGCAGATGAAGGTCTTGTGCATGAAGAAAAGCATTCAAAAGTAGAATATGTTGTTGCCCATGGAATTGTTTCTTCTATCAATGGAAAGAAGGTTCTGATTGGATCTCATCACTTCTTGTTTGAAGATGAAAAGTGTATTATCCCAGAAGGTGAAAAAGAAAAGTTCAACAATATTCCAGATGAATACTCACATTTATACATGGCAATTGGAAATCGACTTGTTGCGGTAATTCTCATTGAAGATCCAATTCGAAAAGAAAGTGGACAACTGATACATTCTTTACATGAGAGTGGTTTACATAATCTTGTGATGATGACTGGAGACTCTGAAAGAACCGCAAAGGCTGTTGCGTCAAAAGTAGGAATGGATGCATATTATTCTGAAGTATTGCCAGAAGATAAAGCAACATTTGTACGTAAAGAAAAGAGTAATGGGAAGAAAGTAATCATGATTGGTGATGGTATCAATGATGCGCTTGCCTTGAGTGAAGCAGATGTTGCGGTTGCGATATCAAATGGTGCTGAAATCACACGTGAAATTGCAGATATTACTGTACCGGCAGATGATATCACAAAAATTGCAGCTTTACGAAATTTGAGTACAAAGCTGGAAAATAGAATTGAAGGAAATTACCACAAAATCATGACAATCAATTCTACATTGATTGCACTAGGAATTCTTGGTATATTGCCACCTTCTTCTACAGCATATCTACATAACTTATCAACACTTGCATTAAGTGTTTACTCAATGAGTGATATAAAGATGTAAAAGAAAAAGTGAACCTTCATCTCAATGTCATTAAGTTAAGCACTATTGATAATTGGTAATCTCTATAGACAACAGTAAAACCAGGAATAGAACTGTCTTCTATCAGATAGCTATTCCTGGTTTTTGGCTTTTG
>NZ_JBQHWJ010000015.1:0-38827 GCF_052064035.1 Bulleidia sp. HCP3S3_C9
CAGCTGAGAAAAATAAAACATTCTGAAAGAGTAAAATCAACTGGAAGTTGGTGAAATAGTAAATTCTATTCTGTGTATACGAAAGTGGAATTTAACTTTTCAGTTCAGCGTTAATAATTTCACCAATGCTGGTAAGTTAAGCAGTTTGACAAAATAAAAAAATCGAGAATGGACATGACAACGAACAAGTTGTGGTCTTTCTCGATTTTTTGCTTGATTGTTTCCAGAAAAACAGGCGCATTAAAAACATCATTTTTCATATTTTAATATTTACAGATTTAATAACTCTTCCTGTAGGATATGGATGATTTGTTAACCGACTGCTTTCGTGAGAACTGACGTTCTCCTTTTTTTACCCAGCATATTGCCCCGTTGATATTCATCCATATCTTTTCCTGCAGTTTCTGCCGTTCCACTTCATCTTCACACATCAGCACTTTCAGAAAGTATCTTCTCATTGTTCCCAGTGTTTTATTGAAATTGCGTTTGATCACATATTCACCATCTTCATTCTGTGTGAGATGCTTCTTTTCGTTTGCTTCCATGATTTTCAGGGAAACGATATTATACATCCACATGTCTGCATACAGATCCTGAAGGATAAATTCAGGCTTGTAGCTACTGAATTCTTCCATCTTCATTCGATTTTTCAGCTGATTGTAGGATGTCTCGACGTTCCATCGCAGCCAGTATAGATCTTTCAGCTCTTTTTCTGTTGCCACTTCCTCTGGAAGATTAGTAATTAGAAATTCAACACTGTCGCTTCCATCTTCATTCTTTCCGATTACCACTTTAGCAAATCGAAGTCTGTATGTCGTATTCAGAAGATGATTTCGAAAATGACGATCCTGCCGGTAGTGGTTTGTCTCACTTCTGTCCATCGACACATCAAATGTCTTTGACATTCCGGTCTCAACCTGACTGAAATATTTTGTATAGTCACCTGATCTTGTCCGGAACAGAAAATACTGTTCTTTTTCAACCAGAGAGTCAATGAGATACATGGATAAATATCCTCTGTCAAAGACAAACACAGCCCTGTCTGAATAGTTTTCACAGTAATGATCAATGTGCTTTAAAGCCAGGATCCTTTCACTCTGTGTGATGCGGTCCACCTGCAGGTCAAGTTTCAAATGGTTGATGGAATCATGGAGAGTGGATGTAAGAGCCATGGCAGGCTGGTTCTCAGTAACAGAGGAAGTTTGTGTACCAAAAACTTCTTTATTTTCAGCAGTATCTGGAACGGTAATCTTGGAACCGTCAACAGAAAGAACAAGCAGATCTTTCCATTTCTGCATACTGTCGTTGTAGTTGTCGTACATATTGGCAATGAATTCATCCGCCATGACATGAACGGCTTCGGGATTGAATTTACTTCTTGCCATGAAAAAACCTTTATCAGTAATAGTCATATCTTTGTGCTCGCAGAGTTCCTGAACCTCTGCCCATTGAGTTCTGCCATGTCTGTTGATCATCTGGAAAAGAATATCCAGAGTTGATAATTTGCGGATCCTGGAGAAGGAGCTGCCATTAAAGCAGGAGATCAGGTCATGGTAAAACAGAATTCCTTCCTTGGCATAATTATCCACGACAAGTTCAATATTATCCAGCATAAGAAATTCCTCTGAGAAAAAGCGGCCGTACAGGAAGGAAAGTAAAAGAAATTAATATCTGAAAATAAAGACACAAAACAAATAAACATTGAGAAGATAGATTCAGGTTTCTATATTCAGAATCGATTGAAAAGAAAACATATTTCATAAGTATGAGTACCTCCGATGTCTCATACTTAAACAACGGCCGCGGAGCGGCTCGGATTTTCTAAAACTGTCAAGCCCTTTTCAACAAAAAAAGAAGAAAAAAAAAGAAGTCCTACAGTTTATTGTAGAACTTCAAATTTTTGTTGATTTGTCAAACTGCTTAACTTACCAGCATTGATAATTTCACATAAACTCTTTTTTAGCGAATCATGTCATAAACGTGGTATCCATGCCCACAATTTCGTGTTCGATACAGGATCATTCCTAAATGTTCATACTTCTTTGCTTTTAAAATATCATCGGTTTCTAATGCAACCATAATGCCATACTGCTGTGCGTGGGCGTATACAAATTCCATCATTTCTCTCATAAATCCCTTGTGCTGATATTGTTTTAATACAACAAGAATATCTACAGAAACATAGCGTGCATTTCTTTTCATGATTTCTTGAGAAATCGTACCACCATCATTAGATGAAATTCGTGAATAATCCAATACTTTCTGAAAGCCACCCAATGCTTCTGTTTCCGCAAGCATTTCTTTAATCACATGAATTAATGTAATACGATGTCCTTCAGAATCCGTCATGATAAGATATGACTCTCCCCCTTCACTCATATACGCACATCCACTTCTCACTGCAGCTTCAAATACAGCACGCATAAAGATATACATTGATTCTCTTGTCAGAAAGAATCCTTTCATACCGATTTCACCTTCGGAATATTCATAATCAAAAAATGCATCTGCAATGTCTTTTGCAATTTCAGATATTTTTTCAGCAGACAGTTTTTTATCAATTGGAACAATCATATTTCTTTCCCCTATTTCGCATCCATTATAAAAAAAAGAATGGCAAAATGCCATTCTAATGTTAACGCGTAGATTTGTCGTATGGAATTCCTTCTGCCTTTGGTGCCATTGAATTCTTTGATGAGAATGCTAATACAATCAAAGAAATGATATATGGCAATAAGTTATATACAGTCGATGGAATATTCATAGAAGCAAGCAGTGGAATACCAGAATATACAGAACCTAAGGATCTGAAGAATCCGAATAACAATGCAGCCAATGCAATTCTATGTGGTTTCCATTGACCAAAGATCATAACAGCCAATGCTAAGAAGCCATATCCTGCAACACCATTTTCAAATGTCCAGCTAGAACCAGCAGTAATATAAGCAATACCGCCTAGCCCGCCAAGCATACCAGAAATCAATACACCAGCCCAGCGCATCTTGAATACGTCGATACCTACAGAGTTAGCAGCCTGTGGATTTTCACCACATGCCATTAGTCTTAGACCAAATCTAGTCTTGTAAAGAACGACATATGCGGCAATCACTGCAACTACTGCAACAAGCATAAACCAGTTAAATTCAAATCCACCAATCTGAACTGTTAAATCTGGACGGTTATCAATGTAGTAAACAACAGAAGAAACATCACTGGAATCTACAGATAAGTTAATTGCTTTTACAATAACTGCAGATACTGCTGTTGCTAACATGTTCATTGCAGTACCAATCAATGTCTGATCAGCATTGAAATGAATTGCGGCTACACCAAGCAATGCAGAATATAACATGCCAAATGCAATGGCACCAACCAATGTAACGATGACAGTGATAAAGCTAGGTACATCAACTGGCATGTATTTCAGTACAAGTGCTCCGCCAAGTGCACCAACGACCATGATTCCTTCAAGACCAAGATTAATAATACCGGAATGTTCTGAGAAGCATCCTCCTAAAGCAACCAATGCAAGAACGGAAGCAAACAGAAGCATATATTGAAGTAACAATACCATTATCTGTTATCTCCTTTCTTCTTACTATGTAAGAGTGTTCGAATGAATCCCATGAATCCGCAAAGGTAAATAATAATTGCGGTAATCAAATCAGGAATCTGAGATGGGAATGCTGTTTTATCAAGGAAGACAGCACCATCTGTAATATGCTGAATAAAGTATGAGGAGAAGATTGTTCCAATTGGATTTAATCCTCCCAGGAACGTTGCGGCAATACCATTGAATCCCATTGCTGGAACAGATGTCTGTCCAACTTCCCATTCTGCAATACCAGAAAGATAGAAGAAGGAAGCACCAATTGCGGCAAGTGCACCACCGATTGCCAACGTAACGATGATGTTTTTCTTTTCTTTCATACCTGCATATTTAGCAGCATCTTTATTGTAACCTGTTGCGACAAGTTCATATCCAAACTCTGTTTTATTTAAAACAAACCAGACTAGAATTGCGATAATAATGGAAAGTGGAATTGCAATTGTCACCTTGTCATTGCTGAACAGCTTATCCAATCCAAGACTTGGCAGGATTGCAGCGTTTCCATGTCCCTGCAGCTTTAATGTGTAAGGACTTGTTGGCTCTTTTACACCAGCTAACAACATGTTGACACAATATAATGAAATCCAGTTCAGCATGATGCCAGAGATAACTTCATTTACATTTCTAAATGCTTTTAATACCCCAATGAGTACACCACTCAATGCACCAGCAGCAGCACTCAATACAACACATAAAAACCAAGGAAGCTTCAAACTCAATCCACAGAATAAAGCAACACCAGCACCAAGTGCATATTGACCAGCAGCACCGATATTAAATAAGCCAACTTTGTAACAGAAGCATACGCTCAATGCACAAAGAATCAGTGGAGAAGTCTTAACAAGTGTACTTCCAAAATATTTCACACAGATCTTTCCCATTGGGTAGTTAAAGTAATTCTTTAAGATAGAACAGATACCTTTAAATGCCTCAGAAGGATTGATCAACAGCAATACAATAAAACCAATCAATACACCAAGTACGATACAGATCAATGCAGCTAGAACAGCCTGTACAGATGGTCTATCAAGAAAACTTTTCTTCTCTTTCATCATTCTGCTCCTTTCTGCACATTTCTTTTCGCACCAGCCATATATAAACCAAGTTCTTCAACCGTTGTCTTCTTAGGGTCTAATTCACCAACGATTTCACCTTCATACATAACTAAGATACGATCAGAAAGATTCATAACTTCTTCCAGTTCAAGAGAAATCAATAGAATTGCTTTTCCATTGTCTCTATCCGCAATCAACTGTTTATGGATAAATTCGATTGCACCAACGTCAAGACCTCTTGTAGGCTGTACCGCAACAAGCAAATCATGATCTTTATCAAGCTCACGTGCAATAATTGCTTTCTGCTGGTTGCCACCAGACATAGAACGTGCAACTGTAGAAGCACCTTGACCACTACGTACATCAAATTTATCAATCAATGTATTCGCATATTTACGGATTTCATCTTTCTTTAAAATACCAGCTTTATTCACAAATTGAGGTTGCCAGTATCTCTGCAGAACAATGTTGTAATCCAGTGGATAATCCAGTACAAGACCATGTTTATGACGATCTTCTGGAATATGAGACATTTTTAAAGATCTTTGACGAATAGATTGATTTGTAATATCTTCTCCACTCAATGTAATCTTGCCACTTGTGACTGGTTCTAGTCCTGTAATACCATAGACAAGTTCTGTCTGTCCATTTCCTTCAATTCCCGCAATACAAACGATTTCTCCTGCTTTGACATCAAAAGAAACATTCTTTACTGCGTTATTGGAATGGCGTTTACTAGACATTGTCAGGTTTTCAACCTGTAGAACAGTCTGTGAAGGATGTGCTTCATCTTTTTCAACAACAAGCTGTACATCTCTACCAACCATCATTCTAGAAAGTTCTGCTTCACTTGTTTCTTTAACATTTACTGTACCAATGCATTTACCTTTTCTAAGTACAGTAACACGATCCGCTACTTCCATAATTTCATTCAGCTTATGTGAAATAAACAGAATTGATTTTCCTTCACTTGCAAGATGCTTCATGATCTGCATCAATTCTTCAATTTCCTGTGGTGTTAATACCGCAGTAGGTTCATCAAAAATCAGAATTTCATTGTCTCGATACAACATCTTTAGAATTTCTGTTCTTTGCTGCATACCAACTGTAATATCTGAAATTTTTGCATCTGGATCAATCTGTAATCCATATCTTTCAGATAGATCCATAACTTTCTTTCTTGCTTCCTGCTTCTGCAAGATTCCATTTTTTGTATCTTCAACACCTAAAATGATATTATCCAATACTGGAAAACATTGAACTAATTTAAAATGCTGATGAACCATTCCGATACCTAATGCATTGGCATCGTTAGGGTCATTGATTTTAACTTCTTTGCCATCCTTTTTAATTACACCTTCTTCAGCTTGATACAGTCCAAATAAAACTGACATCAAAGTTGACTTACCAGCACCATTTTCTCCAAGCAGAGCATGAATTTCACCTTTTTTTAATTGTAAAGTGATATCATCATTTGCCATGATACCTGGAAAACGCTTTGTAATGTGTAACATTTCAATTGCGTAATTTTCGCTAGACATGATGGTCTCCTTCCTTGATTCTTCTAATATTAATTATATTAAAAAAGAAGGATGGAATAAAGCATTTCCATCCTTCTTTTCGACAAATTATCTATATTGACTTATGCAAGAATTGTTCCCTGGAAGTCAATCTTAACGTTTTCAGCTGTTGGTTCTGGAGCTGATGTATCGTTAGAAACCTTGATCTTTCCATCAAACATATCCTTAACTAATGCCTTGTAGTCTTCAACAGTGAACTTACCGTCTTCAAACTGTGTTGTTTCTTCAGGAATCTGTACATAGTTAGCTGTTGGATCATCACCAGAAACAAGACCTAATGTATCGATCTTACCAGCTAATTTATCCCAGTTGCCATCCTTGATTTCATCAAGAGCATTTTCAACAGTAACAGCCAGACCCTTCATTGCAGAAGTAACTGTCATACCATCACCATAGTCAGCATCGATAGAAGCGCTCTGGTCAACGTCAACACCAATCATCTTGCCATTAGCAGCCTTGGCAGCCTCAGCAGCAGAGATATAAACACGTCCACCACAACCGAATACTACTTCTGTACCATTTGCGAACCATGTATCCATTGTAGCCTTGATAGCTGGATCTTCAGAGAACTTACCACCGTATACATACTTGATTTCAACGTCTTTTTCACCAAGTTCCTTAGCAGCAGCGTCAGCACCCTGAACATAGCCGTAACCATAACGCATAACAGCTGGAACAGCCATACCACCTAAGAAACCAAGCTTTTTATAACCAAGCTTAACTGCAGCATAACCTGCCATATAACCAGCTAATTCTTCCTGGTAAATAGCACAGTATACATTATCAATATTTACATACTTTTCAAAATCCCAGTTAGATGGGTTGTAGTCATACTTTTCACCTGCAGCTGTAACACCTGCTTCAAGTAAGTCGCCTTCAGCAACGTCAAGAGCTACAAACTTAACATCAGGATATTCCTTAGCACATGCTACTACAGAACCAGCAAATAAGTAACCAGGCATAACAACTACGTTATGTCCTTCAGCAATTGCTGTTTCGATAGCCTGTACACGAGCATCTGTTGTGTCAGCAGATGGCTTGTAGTACTTGAAATCAGCACCGTTCTTTTCGCTCCATGCCTTAGAAGCTTCGTAAGTTGTCTGGTTGAATGATTTATCTGTAATTTCACCAGAGTCAGTAATCATCGCAACAGAAATATCAGATGTTGCTGATGTTGTTTTGTTTGATCCGTCTGTGTCTTTACCAGAAGAACAAGCAACTAAGCTTGTTGCCATAAGACCAGAAAGGACCAGTTTGAATAATTTCTTCATTATTCTTTTCCTCCTTCGCAAAGACTTGCTTCACGTTATCTATATTTTACTTTTTTTTAATATGAAGTTTCAATGATTATTCGAGAAATTATAGACAATTTCACTAAAACGTAATCGCAATTTACATTTGTTCTCAACAATTTATGAAATTGTTTTCATGAATTGACAAATGGTATACTTTATACAGACAGGAGTTTTAAAATGGTTTTTAGCAGTCTGACATTTTTGTATGCATATTTACCAATCGTTTTATTCATTTACTATATTTTTCCACTACAATGCAGAAATGTTGTTTTATTCATTGTTTCTTTGATTTTCTATGGATGGAGCAATCCACTGTACATATGCATCATGCTATTTTCTATCGTTATGAATTATATGTTTGGTCACTGGATCAAAACATATCAAAACAAAGCAAAAACACTCCTTATACTATGTATCATCTGTAACCTTTCCATTTTATTTTTCTTTAAGTATTACACATTTGTAAACAATACGCTGCAATCATCTGGCATCTATATCTTGCCTGCCGTATCTATTGCATTGCCAATTGGTATTTCTTTCTACACTTTCCAGGCAATGAGCTATCCAATTGACCTATACACAAATACAATCACACCACAGAAAAGTCTCATCAACTTTGGAACATATGTAACGATGTTCCCTCAGCTGATTGCAGGTCCAATCGTTCGCTATAAAGATATTGCCTCTCAACTCACACAGAGAAAATATACACTCGATCGTTTTTCCTATGGCATTCAACGATTTGTCATCGGTTTAAGCAAAAAAGTCATGCTCGCAAACACATGCGGAGAAATCTACGAATCTATTGAAGCATTACACTTTTCAGAGACTTCTGTCTGCACAAGCTGGATTGGAATTCTCTGTTATACATTTCAAATCTATTTTGATTTTTCTGGATATTCAGATATGGCAATTGGCTTAGGAGAGATGTTTGGATTTCATTTTCTTGAAAACTTTAATTATCCATACATTTCTAAATCCATTACAGAATTCTGGCGGAGATGGCATATTTCACTATCCTCCTGGTTTAAAGACTATGTCTATATTCCACTTGGAGGAAATCGAAAAGGATACAAACAACAATGTCTGAATCTATTTGTTGTATGGCTGCTTTGTGGCTTATGGCATGGTGCCAGCTGGAACTTTGTATTGTGGGGTGCATTCTATGGAATTGTACTATGGATCGAAAAAACATTTCTTTCTAAGATCCTTGCCAAAATTCCAAAAGTATTTGCACACCTATATACAATGATTGTTGTCATGCTCGCGTGGGTACTATTCTCACATACGGATATTTCACAAGCCATTCATTCAATCTCCATGTTATTTGGAAACTGCCCTGCTTTCTATAATGCTGTTACGTTCTACTATATTCGTAACAATGCATTCTTATTCATGATCTGTTTCATCGCATGTACTCCAGTTGCGAAAACAAAATGGAATGTTTTCAAAAAGCTTCACTGGATCTATCCTGTTGTATTGATGATACTTATGATTCTCTCAACTGCATTCATTATCAATGGAACGTATAATCCATTCCTGTACTTTAGATTCTAGGAGGTTTTTTATGAAAAAGAAGTTTACTTCCTATATAACAACAATATTATTTCTCACATTACTTTTTTCACTCACAATTGCGAATTGCCTCCATGAGAAAGTTGATTTTTCTATCAATGAAAATCGTTCTCTTTCTTCTTTCCCATCTCTTACATTTTCAAATATTGTTCAGGGAAACTTTGATCAGCAGTTTGAAAACTGGCTGAGTGATCATTTTCCATTTCGAGATGCATGGATCATGACAAAAGCAGCTGTCAAAAAAGCTTGTGGTGCCATTGAAAATAACAATGTCTATTTTGGAGAAGATAATCATCTCATCAAACAAGAATTAGACTATGATAAAACAACGATCCAGAATAACATTTCCTATATTCAGCAATTCACAGAAAATAACAATATCAAAGCAAATATTCTACTGATTCCTGATGCATGCTATGGAGAGGAACAGCTGCTTCCAAAAGGTGCAGTCAATATGGATGAAAAAGAAATGATTCAATCCATCCAGCAAGATCTGCAAGATCAGACAATCATTGATATCACGGATACGATTCATGATACAAAAAATACCTATTACAAAACAGATCACCACTGGAATGAAAATGGAGCTTTGCTTGGATATGAAGCAATCTGTAAAGATGTATTAAACAAAAAGCCGAATACATTTCATTTCCAGAAAGTATCTGACTCTTTTCAAGGAACAATGGTGACAAAATCAGGTGTATTCTGGAATGAAGCTGATAAAATCAATAAGATGGAATGTGATATTCCATTTCAAGTCAAAGTAACATATGATAATACAGTCATGAAAGATTCTCTTTTTGAAGAAGACAATCTTCAAAAGAAAGATCAGTATACATACTATTTAGATGGAAATCATGCTTTGGTAGATATTAAAACAAATGTAAAGACAAAAAAGAAAGCAGTGATTGTCAAGGATTCATATGCACATATATTACTCCCATATCTTGCGAGTGAATATCGTGAAATCCAGGTAGTTGATTTACGTTACTATAGTCAGTCAACTTCATCTCTTTTAGATAAAAACACAGATTTTTATGTGATCTATTCACTAGAATCATTTGTCAATGACAATCATTTAGCACTGCTATATTAGAAAGGATTATTTGTATGAAACTAAAAATCAGAAAAATGGGAATCAATGGAGAAGGCATTGGATACGTTGATCATAAACCTGTCTTTGTTGAAGGTGTTCTTCCTTATGAAGAAGCTGAAGTAGAAATTACAGAAAAGAAAAATACATACGCAAAAGGTACGCTCAAAAAACTGCTATGGGTATCTAAAGAAAGAATCCGTACAGACTATGAATACTATATTGAAGAAGGATGCCCTTTATATATTCTTCAATACGAGGCACAGCTCAAATATAAAAAACAGATCCTGGAAGAAGCTTTATTGAAATATGGAAATGTCAAAAGTCACTTTGTCAGAGACTTTCACCCATCACCACTCATTTATGGCTATCGTACACAATGTAAGTTACCTGTACAGGATTCTAGAGGGCATATGGTAACAGGTATGTATGTACCAGGCACAAACCATTTCCACCCAGTTAAAAGATCCAGAATTCAATCAGAAGAATTAGAAAACGCTAGAATCAAGATCATGAAAATGGTAGACCGTTCCTATTTAAAAGCATATGATGATCGAAAAGAAAAAGGGTTACGCTACCTGGTATTACGTGTCATTGATGGTAAAATGCAATGTACACTTGTTACAGGAAAAGATAAAGTACACAAAGAACTTGTAGAAGAAATCATGTCAATAGATGGTATGACAGGTGTATTCCAGTCAATCAATACAGATAAAAAAGCAGTCGCAATCTTTGGAAGTGCGGTACATAAGCTCGCTGGTGAAGATGCAATGCCAGTGAAAATCGGGGATATTACATTATCTTTAGCGCCAGAATCATTCTTCCAGCTGAATGTTGTGCAGGCACAGGAAATGTACAAAATGGCCGTCAGCAAGATTGATAAATGTAATACTCTTGTAGAAGCATATTGTGGAGTTGGTGCAATGAGTTTACTTGCACATAAGAAAGCAAAACACATTATTGGTATTGAATCCATCCCTTCTGCCGTTGCAAATGCAAATGAAAATGCAAAAAAGAACGGCATTGAAAATGCACAGTTTATCTGTGATGATGCGGCTGAAGGTTTAAAGAAGATTGCGAAAGAAAGAGAAGTTGATGTATTGCTTGTAGATCCACCTAGAAGTGGCATGGATGATAAGATGCTGGATGCAATTGCACAGGCACTGCCTAAAAAGATCATCTACATTTCATGTAATCCATCAACACTGGCAAAAAACCTCAAGGTTTTAAAGCACAATTATCATGTCACAACAATCTTGCCATATGATTTATTCCCACATACACCTCATATTGAATCCATTACTGTTTTAGAAAGAGATAACTATAAAAAGGATAAGTAAATAAATATGAAACAGGTTATTTTACAAGAAAACTTAAAACCCGTATCTACAATCGGCATTGGATGCATGCGTATTGCATCCATGAATGAAAAGGAAGCAGATACATTCATTCATACTGCATTAGATGCATCCATCAATTTCTTTGATGAAGCAGATATCTATGGTGGTGGAAAAAGTGAAGAAGTATTAGGAACATTCTTACACAATTCACCATCTGAAAGAGAAAAGATGTTTATCCAGTCGAAATGTGGTATTCGTAAAGGCTTCTTTGATTTCAGCAAAGAGCATATCTTGTCTTCTGTCGATGGTATTCTATCTAGACTCCATACAGATCACTTAGACTCCCTTCTATTACATCGCCCTGATATATTGATGGATGTAAATGAAGTACAGGAAGCATTTGATGAACTCTATCAGTCTGGTAAAGTACTCGCATTTGGGGTATCGAATATGTCAAGTGGACACATGTCGTATTTATCCAAATATATTCATCAGAAACTCATCACAAATCAATTGCAGGTATCTTGTGCACATACACCAATCATTGATGCATTATTACATGTCGATATGCATGATACATGGAGCGTAGATCATGATGGCGGTGTACTTCCTTACATGATGGAGAATGGCATTTCTCTACAATGCTGGTCACCACTACAAAAAGGATATTTTGAAGGTGTATTCTTAAATGATCCAGAGTACAAAGAATTAAACGACACATTAGATGCAGTTGCATCTAAATATCATGTAGAAAAAGACACAATTGCCCATGCATGGCTATTAAAGATTCCATGTTCCACACAGGTAATTACAGGTACAACAAAACCAGAAAGAATTCTCTCTGCCGCAAAAGCAATGGATATCGATCTTACAAAGGAAGAATGGTATCAAATCTATACTAGTGCAGGAAATATCCTTCCATGAATCACAAATGTCATTCACTGAATGGCATTTTTTATTGGCTTTTCTCTAGCTGCCATGTAATAATTCTGTTATGAAATTGATTGTATTAAGTGACTCACATGGTTTAAAACAGCCACTGGCATATATTCGCTCTACCTACGAAGATGCGGACTGCATTATTCATTGTGGAGATATCTGTTTACCAAAGGAATATGCAAAAGGAATGATTGTCGTTGCGGGAAACTGCGATAATCCAGCATGGTACCCAAATGGAGAAATCATTGTATTAGAGAATCATAGGATCTTGATTCTACATGGACATGTTCTATTCTCTTCTTCCTTTGTAAACAAGGATGCAATTGTACGCTGTGCAAAAAGAAACGACTGCGATATTGTTTTCTTTGGACACTCTCATGTGTACTGTGATGAAATCATTGATGGGATTCATCTCTACAATCCTGGATCAATTACACAATCCCGTGATGGATCACAGCCAAGCTACATGATCGTTACATTAGATACGAATTCATGTGAAGCAAAACGCATGACATACCAGCCATATCAATAAAACAGAAGCAAAAAATCTTCTGTTTTTTCATACATCGATCTGAATGATATCCTGGATTGCAATGACAGTTCCACTTTCTAATTCCACACCACCAAATTCAATTTTCTTTACACGCTCACTAAGCGTTTCATACATGCCACCATCTTTCAAATAATCTTGTACAAAATATGTAATTGTAACATATGGGTGGGTAGAAATATTTTCTTTTAATGCCTGCAATTTAGTATCAATGATTTGTTTTTCATCATCCGATAATTCGATCTGTTCTACAGTAATTCTTCCATTTTCCTGAATCGTATCTTTATACCCATCCAACGCATCAAAACTTGCAAACTGTGCAGCACGCTGTGCCATAGATAATGCTTTATGTTGAGAAAGTGGACGTTCCATGTTTAAAAGATCATCATAGCGATGTGGATCATTCTGATCTTTGGATACATACTTCATGCCTTATGTCCTCCAATCTGTGCATTTCTTAATTTTGTCGTAGCACCTTCTGTTAGATCAATTCCCTTCAGTACTGCATTTTTTCCATACTTCTGCTTGATTTTCAAAATTGCTTCTTCCGCCTTTTTCTCACTTTCATCTTCTTCAACAGGCTGCCTGTCAAACAAGCTTGTCTGCTGGTATTGTGCTAAAGATGCATTTTTAATATTTGCCGCACTTAAAGTAATTCTTCGAATCAACAAAGAAGGATTCACTTTTGCTTCATATATTTTCATGCATGCCATAATTAATTTAGAAGTCGTAGAAGTACGTACATCAAAACGATACGATCCATGTGCTGATTTGGGAAGCTCTCTTCCATAACAGTCCGTAACAACTTCACCTGTATAATTTGTTGTCATAGAAGAAATATCATAGCCAACAGTTAATGTAATACTTTCCGCATTTACATGATTTTGAATGAGTTTCAATGATAATTGTTCACACATCTCTTTGACAATGATTTTCCCTTTTTCATATGTATATGGCTCTGATAAGACTTGTCCAATCCCGCAGGAATGGTTCGATGGTCGATATGCTTTGATATCCTTTATTGTACACGTTTCTATTCCCCATGCGTGATCAATCAATAGTTCCGCATTGATTCCAAACATCTGATACAGAAGATCTTCATTATAGTCATCTTCATATTTACCAGCAGAACATCTCGCAATATCTCCCATCGTTAAAATACCTGCATTCTCCAGTCGTTTTGCGATGCCCTTTCCAACACGCCAGAAATCCGTTAATGGTCGATGCGTCCATAACAGTTTTCGATATGAATACTCATCCAACTCCGCAATTCTAACGCCATCTTTATCTGCAGGAATATGTTTCGCAACAATATCCATTGCACATTTACATAAATACAGGTTACTTGCGATACCTGCAGTTGCGGTAATTCCTGTTTCTTTCAATACTTCCTGAATTAATTTTCTCGCAAAATCATGTGCGTTCATGTGATAGATTTTCAAGTAATCCGTTGCATCAATAAATACTTCATCAATGGAATATACATGAATATCATCTTTTGCGATATAGCGAAGATAGATTTCATAAATACTTGAAGAATATGCAATATATGTTGCCATTCTAGGCGGTGCAATTAAAAAATCCAGTTTTGTATATGGATCTTTCAATTCATCATCATACATACTGGAAGAAAGAAATGGCTGATGCTGAATTTTTCTTGCACGCTCTTCGTTGATTTCTTTCACTTTCGCTCTAACTTCAAATAATCTAGCTCTGCCACTGATGCCATATTTCTTCAGCGATGGAGAAACCGCCAGACAAATTGTCTTGTCTGTTTTTGATGCATCCGCCACAACGAGATTTGTTTTCAAAGCATCCAGTCCTCTTTCCTGACACTCACAAGAAGCATAGAATGATTTCAGATCAATTGCGATATATGTTCTATTTGTCTGCATATGCAGTATCATAACATATTTAGTTTTGCTAAAATGGATATATGAATTACGAATGTACAAACACATCCATAACATTTCATAACACAGATTGTTTTGAAACGATATTGGATTTTCTAGAACACTATAAACAATCAAAAAAGAATCGTTACCTTTTGTTATTAAATAAGCAATTATATTTAAATGACACTGTCGTAAAAGATATTCATGAAAAGATTAACGGAAAAGATATTAAACTGTTACTAGACAAACATGACATTGACTGGGTCATTGGCAAAAAACCATGTACGGTTCTATACAAAGATGATTTTATTTTAGCAGTACATAAGGATGCAGGATATATTATTCATGGAGAAGAGAATGATCAGGATTGTCTCAATGCACAAGTTGCAAGATACTTCAAAGACAATAACATTCATACTTCTGTACGACCTCTGCATCGCTTAGATAAAGATACGACTGGTATTGTCTTATATTCATTGATTCCTTTCTTTCAGCCATATTTAGATCAGGCAATGGAAGAAAAGAAAATTCATCGTGCGTATCTTGCAATCACGTATGGAAATAAAAAAGCAGGTGCGTGCTTTGATATTCATAAGGCAATCGGAAAAGATCGACATGTATCAAATAAATATCGTATTTCTTCAAATGGAAAAGATGCATTGACACATGTTGAAATCATTGAGAAAAAAAAGAATTATGAACTTGTTCGCTGTATCCTGGAAACAGGGAGAACACATCAGATTCGTGTGCATCTTTCTTCAAATGGTTTACCAATCGTGAATGATCCAATGTATGGAAAACCATCCAGAGATTTTAAAAAAATGGGATTATTTGCTTATCAAATTTCATTTTTTGACCCAGTCAATGAAAATAAAATAAATATTTCAGATAAATTTTTAAAAGATTACTTATTTTTTGATTTTTGTAACAATGTAGCGAACAAAAAGTGATTATAATATGTTCATTCAAAATTTGGGAGGAGAAAAGCAATGAAGTATGATTTTGAATCAATTTTAGACAGAGCTGGAAAAGATGCAATCGCTGTTGACTTACCTACAAATCAGGCTGGTGCATTTAAAGATGTCAAAAGAAAAGAAGGCTTTGATGTCATTCCTATGTGGGTTGCGGATATGAATTTCCCAGCATGCCCTACAATCGCAGAAAGTATCATTGAAAGAGTAAACCATCCAACATATGGTTACTTTGAACCAAGAGAAGAATACTTTGACAGTATCATTCAATGGCATAAGACAAGAAATAATGTGGAAGGCTTAGAGAAAAAACACATTGGATATGAAAATGGTGTTTTAGGCGGCGTTATTTCTGCTTTGAATGTACTGGCTTCTAAAGGTGATAATGTTTTATTAAATTCTCCAACATATATTGGTTTTACACACGCACTTGAAAATAATGGTTATAACATGGTCTTATCTCCTCTGAAATTAGATGAAAATAATGTCTGGAGAATGGATTATGAAGATATGGAAAAGAAGATCGTAGAAAATCATATTCATGTTGCGATCATCTGCAGTCCATATAACCCATGTGGAAGAGTCTGGGAAAAAGAAGAACTTGAAAAAGCAGTTGCATTATTTGAAAAGCATAACGTATGGATCGTTTCAGATGAAATCTGGTCAGATATTATCTTAGACGGCAACAAGCATATTCCAACACAATCTGTCAATGCATATGCTAGAACACATACAGCCGCAATGTACGCACCAAGCAAGACATTCAACCTTGCAGGGCTGATTGGTTCTTACCACATTATTTACAACGACTGGCTAAGAGACCGTGTTGAAAAGGAATCTTCCCTTTCACATTATAATTCCATGAATGTTCTTTCTATGTATGCTTTGATTGGTGCATACAAGAAAGAAGGTTATGAATGGGCTGATGAACTTTGTGAAACTATTACTGGCAATGTCAACTATGCCTATAATTTTATCAAAGAAAACTTCAAAGGCGTCTCATTAGCAAAGCCACAGGGAACATATATGTTATTCATTGACTGTGAAAAATATTGTAAAGAAAATAATGTTGATATTGAGACAATCCTTCATAAAGGATGGGAATATGGCGTATACTGGCAGGATGGCAGACCATTCCATGGACCTTATTCCATTCGTATCAATCTTGCTTTACCACTCTCTAGAGTCAAAGAAGCATTTGACCGTTTAAAAACATATGTATTTTAAAAAATAGCACAGTGTGCTATTTTTTTTGATCCAGTAATTCTAATTTTTCATTCAACTTATTATAGATATGTGTACGGAACCATTCTTCACTGCTCTTTTCAATAGCTTCCTGCTTTGTAAACCAGTTCACTGCACTATTTTCATCTTCCTTCACAAATACAGGATCATTCCTGTCTGCTTCAAATACATATGTTAAGTTCAGATGCAGATGACCTGGTACATATACACCATGTTTGATATGACCATCGACTGTTAATATTTCTAAAGAAAAAATATCATCACTTAACAGCTTTACATGTTCAACACCACTTTCTTCTTTCACTTCTTTACAGGCAACATGCTTAAAATCCTGATCACCATCATTATGACCTCCCAGCCAGCTGTATGACTGATAAATATTGTGATATGCCATTAAGATATGCTGATGACTTTGATCACATACCCATGCACTCGAAGTAAAATGTGCCATTCCATTCTCTCTTGTAAATAGATCCAATCCCGTATCAATCCATTTCAGCATCTGTTTCTGATCATTTGCTTCCTGTTCATTATATGGTTTGTAGTCTGCAATGTAATTTCTAATATCCATACAAAGATTATACATCATTCTTTTAAACAACTTTTCAAAATGATAAAATGAACGCATATTCAGGAGGAAAAACATAATGGGATTTCGTAAAGATTTCTTATGGGGTGGCGCTGTTGCTGCTCACCAGCTGGAAGGTGGCTGGAATGAAGGTGGGAAAGGACCATCTATTGCAGATGTTATGACTGCTGGTGGAAATGGTATTCCACGTCGTATTACAGATGGTATCGTAGAAGGAGAAAACTACCCTAACCATGAAGCCATTGATTTCTATCATCACTACAAGGAAGATATTGCTTTATTTGCAGAAATGGGATTCAAAGCTTTCCGTACTTCTATCGCATGGTCAAGAATCTATCCAAATGGAGATGATGCTGTGCCAAATGAAGAAGGCTTGAAGTTCTACGATGACATGTTTGATACAATGCATCAGTATAATATTGAACCAGTCATCACACTCTCTCATTTTGAACTTCCATATAATCTGGCAAAAAAATACAACGGTTTCATGGATAAGAGATGTATTGATTTCTTTGTTACTTTCGCTAAAACATGCTTTGAAAGATATAAAGGCAAAGTAAAGTACTGGATGACATTCAACGAAATCAATAACCAGGGTGCAAATGAATGTGCACATCATATGCTGCAGGAAGGTGCAATTCTAACAACAGATGACAACCCAAAAAATCAGTTTATGATGTACCAGTCTGGTATCAATGAACTCGTTGCCAGTGCAAAAGCAGTACAGATTGGTCACGAAATCGATCCAGAAAACATGATTGGATGCATGATTGCATTTGTTCCAATCTACCCTGCGACATGTAATCCTAGAGATATGATGGAATTCACTTCCGCAAATCATAGAAGATACTGGTTCGCTGATGTTCACTGCACAGGTATCATCCCTGGCTATCTTGAAAAATACTGGGAAAGAAAAGGATATCAGATTGATCTCAGCAATGAAGAAAAAGAAGATCTCAAGAAAGGTACAGTTGACTATATTGGCTTCTCTTACTATATGTCTATGGCAACTGCATGGCATGAAGGCAATGATCACTATGAATTCTCTGAAGGAAACTTCGCTATGGAAGACAATGGTACTCCAAGTGATGTTGTAACAAATCCATATCTTAAAACATCTGACTGGGGATGGCCAATTGATCCACTTGGATTACGTTATTCCCTCAGCTACCTGGCTGACCGCTACCACTTGCCAATGATGATTGTTGAAAATGGTCTTGGTGCATATGACAAGAAAGAAGAAGATGGTTCCATCAATGATGATTACCGTATTGCATATCTAAGAAATCACATTGAAGCAATGAGAGACGCTGTCAATGAAGAAGGTGTTGATCTATTAGGCTATCAGATGTGGGCACCAATTGATATCGTTTCTGCATCTACTGGTGAAATGGATAAGCGTTATGGTTTCATCTATGTCAACAAAAACAATGCTGGTGAAGGTGACTTGTCTAGAAGCAAGAAAAAGTCATTTGACTGGTACAAACATGTGATCGAAACAAACGGCGAAGAATTATAATCTCTGAAAGGAATGGAACAATATTTCATTCCTTTTTCTTTCCCTTTTTCAAAAAATGAATATAATACATGCTATGGAAAATACAAAACAAATTGATTCACAATATCAAAGAATGACACAGACACCTGTGTCAAAACTCATTTTATCTCTAGGTCTGCCTACGGTGATCAGTATGCTTGTAACAAGCATCTACAATATGGCAGATACCTACTTTGTAGGAACACTTGGAACAAGTGCATCTGGCGCTACAGGAATTGTTTTTGGACTCATGGCAATCTTGCAGGCATTTGGATTTATGTTTGGACATGGTGCAGGTGCAAATATCGCAAGAAAACTAGGCAATCATGACGTACAAAGTGCAAAAGAATATGCATCCACTTCTTTCTGGTGTTCAATTCTTATAGGTGTTTTAATCATGATTTTTGGACTTCTTTTCATTGATCCATTCATGAGACTGTTAGGAAGTACATCAACAATTCTTCCATACGCACGCACCTATGGTATCTACATTCTGATTGCTGGTGCAGCAATGACTAGCAGCTGTGTCATGAATAACATTCTTCGCTATGAAGGAAAAGCATTCTTTGCGATGATTGGCTTAACACTTGGTGGCGTATTGAATATCTTTGGTGACTATATCCTGATTAATATCTTTCATATGGGAATTGCAGGTGCTGGCTTATCCACTGCCATATCTCAATATATTTCTATGTTTGTATTAATGATTCCTTATCTACGAGGAAGAACACAATCTAGTTTTCATCTCAAAGATTTTTCAACAAGACGCATTGTATATCAAGATATCATTTCTACAGGAATGCCTTCATTATTCCGTCAAGGCTTAAACTCTGTTTCAACAATGGTATTGAATGGAACAGCTGGTATTTATGGAGATGCTGCAGTTGCAGCTATTTCTATTGTGACGCGTATCATCAATTTCATGTTCTGTATCGCAATTGGTATTGGACAAGGATTCCAGCCCGTTTCTGCATTTAACTATGGTGCAAAATACTATTCTAGAGTGAAGCAAGGATTCTTCTTTGCGATGAAGCTTGGAACATTGATTATGATTATCTTATCCATATTTTCATTTTTCAATGCTTCTTCTCTCGTATCTATTTTCAGAGATGATCCAGAAGTCATCAAAATTGGTGTTAGAACACTACACTGGTATTCCATTTCACTCATATTGATGCCAATTACAATGTATGGAAATATGCTGTTTCAATCCATCGGAAAAGCAAAAGTTGCTTCTTTTTTAGCAGCACTGCGCTCTGGCTTATCCCTCATTCCATGTATTGTTATCCTGAATGCATGCTTTGGACTGAATGGTCTAGAAACAGCACAATCCATTTCTGAAATCATTGCTTCTATTATTACCCTTCCATTTATCATTCATTTCTTTCAGAAAATGCCAGAAGATCACAAAGACTAAAGGGATGCAATCTGCATCCCTTGTTTTTAATTTCCACTTCGAGCGTAAACTGTACTTTTGCCTTGTAACAAGAAAGAATCATCCTTGTCAAATACTGAACGAACAGTTTATTTTGTCCTTTTTCTTATCTATAATAGATTTTTGATCCTTCTTCCACAGAATGTAATAGCCATGTATTCCCACCAATAATACTGTGACTGCCAACGACCGTATTACCACCTAAAATCGTAGCATTCGCATAGATCACAACATAATTCCCAATATCTGGATGACGTTTTCCAGACTTTAATGGATTTCCATTTTCATCCAGATCAAAGCTTTTTGCCCCAATTGTCACACCTTGATACAGTTTTACGTGATGACCAATCGTTGCTGTTTCTCCAATGACGATTCCAGTTCCATGATCAATGCAGAAATATTCATCAATCACTGCACCTGGATTAATATCAATTCCTGTTTTTTCATGTGCATATTCACTCATGATACGAGGAATATATGGAATTGATAAACGGTATAATTCATGTGCGATACGATAAATATTCGTCGCATAGAAACCAGGATAGCATAACAGCACCTCTGCTTTGCTTTTCGCTGCTGGATCGCCATCATAGATTGCCTGAATATCTGTTAATAATTTCTTCTTGATTAAAGGCAGACAGCTAAGAAACGTATCTGTCAGTTCATCTACCTGTGCAGTACTTCTATGATCAAAAGCTAAACATGTTCGAATTTCATACCGTAATGTCTGTTCCAGTTCAATATATGCTTCTTCTTGTGAAAGATCAGAGTAGTGATAAAAATCAGGAAACAGAACAACCTGTGAAAGCTTGATGATAGAAATGATCCTTCTTCTTTCAGGCAATATCTGTTTATCATTTTTGATCAGATTTAATTCATTCAATTGATTCAATACATTACGATTTCCACTCATTTCATTCTCCAAATAAATCCGTTGACAAGTATCGATCTCCACTGTCTGGAAGCAATACAACAATTGTCTTTCCTTTGTTTTCTTCTTTCTTCGCAAGTTCAATTGCGGCATACACTGCTGCGCCACTGGAAATTCCTACAAGTACACCTTCCTTGTAACCAACCAGTCTTCCTGTTGTAAATGCATCTTCATTTTTCACACGAACAATTGCATCATAAATATCTGTATCCAATACCTTTGGAACAAATCCTGCACCAATTCCCTGAATCTTATGCGCGCCAGCCTTTTCACCAGACAATACTGCAGAAGAATCCGGTTCAACCGCAATCACTTTCAGATCTTTGATCTTTTCCTTCAGGTATTTGCCTGTACCTGTAATTGTTCCGCCAGTTCCAACTCCAGCAACAAAGTAATCCACATTTCCATCCGTATCTGCATAGATTTCTGGACCAGTTGTTTCATAATGTGCTTTCCAGTTAGCTTCATTATCAAACTGTCCAGCAATCCATGCACCTTCTGTTTCCTTCGCAATTTCATTTGCTTTTTCAATTGCGCCCTTCATTCCTTTAGATCCATCTGATAAAACAAGTTCAGCACCATACGCTTTCATCAGTTTTCTTCTTTCAACAGACATTGTCTCTGGCATTACAATAATGACGCGATAGCCTTTACTTGTACCGACAGAAGCAAGTCCAATACCAGTATTTCCAGAAGTTGGTTCAATGATAACAGAGCCTTGTTTCAATATTTCTTTTTCTTCTGCATCTTCGATCATTTTTTTCGCAATTCTGTCTTTTACAGATCCAGTAGCATTGAAATATTCAAGCTTTGCAATGATTTTTGCCTGTAAACCCAATTCTTTTTCAATGTGTGTCAACTCCATCATTGGTGTATGACCAATTAGTTCTGTAACGGATGTTTTAATGTTTTTCATCATTTATTCCTCTTTTCTTACACGTTTCAAGTACCAACATACTAGATATATTGATCCTGAAACAAATAAGAAAAAGACCGAGGATCAATATATCTCTCGGTCATATTTACTCTAACAGTTTATATGTGTTGTTTAAAACAACTCTGCATGAGAAATCCGAGAGCCTGAATTAAAACAACAACAGCAATTTAACACAGCAACATTGTTTTTCATAAATCTCTCTCCTTTCTCGTCAGTACTTTTAACAATTATTAAATTAATACGCAAGGAAACAAATGTCAATCAATGTGATTTATCATTTGTAAATTTTACAAATCACGCAAGAATTAATTTACATTATTTTACAATACCTAATTGTTCCAGTACAACCGCAACACCATCATCGATACAAGCTGGTGCAACAATATCTGCATGCTTTTGAACATCATCCTTCGCATTTCCTAAAGCAACACCAATGTAGGCAGGTTCAATAAATGGTGTATCATTTCCCGCATCACCAAAAGCAATGACATTATCCCATGTTAAACCATATTCTTTTAATGCACGATTGACAGAAATAGACTTGTTAATATCTTTCAGGAATACGTCATAGCCATCTTTATAAGACCATGCAAACTTCAAATCTGGAAGTGTAGCAGAAAAACGATCAATGATAGATTCATCTCCAATCAAAAATGTACCAAGAGGCAATCCATGTTCTAAGTGATGTTTTCTTTCTTTTGTATCATCAATCACAGTATGATCCCATGGTGTATCTTTTTTTATGTAGCCATCAACAAACTTCTGATGATTTGCATACGTTACAATACGATCTTCAAATTTAAAACCCAGTCCAATATCATGCTTAATACAAATATCAGTAATTGCATCCATATCCTCCTTCTTCATTGGATGCTTTTCAATTGTATTTCCATCATGATCTACTAAGCAGGCACCATTAATCGTTCCAATCAGATCCATTGGAAGATCACGAAATAAAGATGGTGGTAAAAATGTATAGTGTCTTCCAGTATTTACCATCACTTTGATACCTTGGTCTAATGCCTTATGAAAGTCTTCTTTCAAACGTGCAGAAATTTCATATTTTCCTGCCGGGAGGATCGTGTTATCAATATCTACAACGATCAATTTAATTTGTTCTATGTTTTTATCCATGGAAATATTCTATCACAAGCTGTAAAATAATATTTGGTTTTGTGCTCGTAGCTCAACTGGATAGAGTGTTGGCCTCCGAAGCCGAAGGTTGCGGATTCGAACTCCGTCGAGCACACCATGATAAAAGGGATTCCAGCGAATCCCTTTTAATTTAGCATTTGTAATTTTTCTTTAAGAAGATGAATTTGAATATGCGTTGATTGACAATTCACTTCTCCATCTGTATGTACCCACATTGGTTTTTCTACTTTGATCTCAATTTCCTTTGCTTTCATTTCCGTTACACCTTTAAATTTCAGATGTTTTCCATAATATGCATACGGAAAGATACGGAAGAAATCAAATTGAGATAAGTGATTGCCAACACATACATCTAATAAACCATCATCACTTTCAGCATGTGGACAGAACTGGAATCCTCCACCCTCATATTTTGTATTCATACATACAGAAAACAGTAGCGCTGGAAATGCATATTCTTTCCCATCTGCGACGATAGTAGATGGAATTCGTTTTGTTGAAGCAATGATACGAATCGCAGTCATAATATATACAAGCTTTCCTAAATATATTTTATTCAGGATTTTCTTAGCTTTAGAAATCTGTGCTTCTTCACAAATATGTGCATCAAAACCAATACCACTGGAAATATTGAAGCGGTGATGCACATATCCATCTTCACTTGTTTCTTCTTTCTGTAAAATATTTTCTTGATTCAGATATACAACTTCGCCAACATCCATACAGCGATGTACTTTTCCTTGTAGAATCTGTTTTGTACAGGTTTCTAAATCTTTTGAAATATGCAATCCTTTCGCTAGATCGTTCGCACTGCCGCAAGGAATATAGCCAATTCTAGTATTCTCAAAATCAACAATACCATTCACTGCCAGATTCATTGTTCCATCCCCTCCAACAACAATGATGTTTCTTTTTTCATGTGTTGAAGTCAGATCTCTCATAATTTCTGGAATGTTGTATTCCAATGTTGAAAAATGAACATTGTAGTCTACATTTGCAGCCTGAAAAATTGGCTCAATTGTACGTAGCCAAACCTTTTTCACTCTGCCGGAAGCTGCTGCTGGATTGATCACTACATCAAACATAGATTATTCCTCACTGAAAGATAAATCGATTCTCTCCCCATCCTTGCTGATGACTGCCTGTGGCAAAAGCTGTTGAACCATTTCTTCATAGATCCATGGATCATGCATACTTGGAGAGTAATGGGTAAACCACAATTGCTTAACATTCGCATCTCTCGCAATTTCTGCACTCTCCTGCATCATCATATGCTTATTCAGTTTTGCTTTTTCTTTCTTTTCTTCATCACCATACATACCTTCCGCAATCATCAGATCTGCATCCTGTGCATACTTTCTAATCGATTCCGTAGGTCGCGTATCTGTTGTATACAGGAAATGAATTCCTTTTCTTTCTTCTGCTAAAACCATGTCAGAAGTATATATAACGCCATCGATTTCAACAGAATCATTTTTTTGCAGACGTCCCCAGGCTTTCATAGGAACATTGTTTCTTTCTGCTTTTTCACGATCAAATTTAGGACTACGCGCATAATCAAAGGAAAAGCTGAAACATGGAACAGAATGTCTTACAGAAAAGGATGTAATCTTTAATCCATCGATTTCGTATGTATTTTCTTTCTGTTCATATTCCACAAATTTAATTTCAAACGGAACATATCTAGCAATCAATAAAACACCTTTTAATAAGTCTTCCAGCCCCTTTGGACCATAGATCGTAATTGGTTCTGTTCGATCTGCTTTTGCCATGGATAATAACAACCCAGGAAGTCCTGCTGTATGATCCGCATGAAAATGTGTTAAAAATATCGCATCAATATGTCGACAAGACAATGTCTTGGCATTCAATGCAATCTGTGTTCCTTCTCCACAGTCAACAAGTATTTCATGACCATTCCATCTCACAAGCAAACTCGTTAAAAAACGATTTGGAAGTGGAACAGTCCCACCTGTTCCTAACAAACAAATATCTATCATAAGTTCCACTATTTTACCATAAAACAAAAAGACTTCCCATGGGAAGTCCTCTTATAGATTCAATAATACTTCAGAAAGTTTCGGCATTAACTGCTGCTTTCTAGAAATGATATTTGGATCAAAGCCTGAATGATCATCAAATGTTGTTTCAATTACAGAAGCAACAACATGTGCCATAGGTCCATAGTAATAGAACATGGATCCATTTCCCATAACATCCGTGAATAACATAACCATGATATCCAGCTTGTTTTCCTGTTGTTCTTTTTCCATATTCTCAAGGAATTGTGGAAGGATCTTCTGTACTTCATCTTGTCTAGAGTAGTTTGTCTGACCAATCGCAAAATGAAATTTTCCAATCTGGTAGTTCTTCAAGTCTCGTGTCAAGATTTCATGTGGTGTTGCATCTTTCAACGAAATAGAAGCACCAAGCATTTCTCTTGCATACTTTTCTACATCATCGATTCCTGCAATTTCTGCAAGCCACTTTACAGTATCACGATCTTCCTGTTTTGTCGTTGCAGATTTAAAGTTCAATGTATCAGAGAGGATCGCTGACATCAACAGTCCACTCATTGTACGATCTGGCAGCAAGCCATTTTCTTTATACAAAGAAGCAATGATCGTACATGTACTTCCACATTTATGATTGCGATATTCAATTGGCATCTGTGTTTGAATGTTGCCAATATGATGGTGGTCAACAATGGCAACAATTTCAGCCATATCAATATTCTGGAATGTCTGATTCACTGCACTATGGTCAACCAAGGCAACCTTCAGTTTTTGATAGTTTCTTGTATGGTATCGAGAAATCGCACCAACGACTTCTCCTGCATCATTTAAAACAGGATAAGAACGTACACGTGAATGTCTCATCTTCATTGCAACATCTTCAACATATTCATTTTCATTAAATGTAATGATGTCTGTTGTCATGATTTGATCAACACTGTAGCTTTCTGTAATAACTCTTGCAGTATTCATCGTATCATTGATTGTTTCAATGATTGCACATCCCTTTTTCTTTGCTAAAGCAATTGTATCTTTAGATGCTTTCATACCACATGTAATTACTAAACACTTGCATCCTCTTTCAATGACCATACGATGTTTTTCATCACCATTGGAAACAATAGAAATACCATCTTCCAGCACATAATAATCCATATCTTCACGCTCTAATGTAATGATATGAATCACACCATTTGTCTTAAAATGCTCTGGTTCATAAATAATATTTCCACCAACAGTCCGTGCAATATTGTCTAAAGAAGCCGTTGACATTAACGTAACAAGGTCTGTATCTGGATGCAGACGAACACTTGCAAGATTACTCGTTGTACAGATACCGCAAAGCTTACCATTTTCATCATATACTTCCAATGAGCGGTTCTGTGTCTGCAGCATCAAATGCCATGCATGATGTACTGTTTCATTTTTCTGTATGATTGTAGGCGTATCAATTTCTATATCACGGATCTTTGCACGTGCATCCGTCATCAACAAAGGATTTTCAAGTCCAAATCTTTTCAAAATAAACTTAGTTTCTTCATTCAATGGACCTTGTCTGCATGCAACTGCTGTTTTACCTAAATGATTCAAAAGATCAGCATAGGTAATCGCTGCACAGATTGCATCAGAATCAGGATGTCTATGTCCTGTTACATATATTTTCTCATTCATAAAATTTTTTATATACCCTCTAATCAATATTCTAACAAATTTAGCACAAAAAAAACCTTAAAGATTGATATCTCTAAGATTTCTTTGATTAGTATGTCAAGATTTCATTTCCATCTTCTGTAATAAGAATTGTATGTTCCCATTGTGCAGAATCAGAGCCATCTCTTGTATAGATTGTCCAGTTATTATATGGATCAATTTCTACTGCAGCTTTTCCAGCATTGATCATCGGTTCAATTGTGATGATCATGCCAGGAACAAGAACCATGCCTTTTCCTTTTGAACCAACATGTGCAACAAATGGATCTTCATGGAAGTCAATACCCACGCCATGTCCACCAAGTTCTCTAACAACAGAATATCCTTTGGAATGTGCATACTTTGCAATTGCATATCCAATATCTCCTACATGTGCCCATGGCTGTGCAGCCTGAATACCAATTTCAAGACATTTCTTTGTTTCTTCAACAAGTTTTCTTCTTTCTTCAGATACATTACCAATCATAAACATTCTAGAAGCATCCGCATAGTAGCCATCTAAAATTGTTGTACAATCAACATTGATAATATCACCATTTCTAAGTTTTCTGTGTCTTGCGGGAATCCCATGACATACTTCACCATTGATGGAAGTACATACACTCTTAGGGAAACCTTCATAGTTCAAAGGTGCACAGATTCCACCATGTTCTGCTGTATACTTCGAAACAATATCATCAATATCCTGTGTACTCATGCCTTCATGAATTAATTTTCCAACTTCATCTAAAACACCTGTATTGATTTTACCAGCTTTTCTGATGCCTTCAATCTGTGATGGACGTTTGATCCATTCATCATCAATCACATCTTTATGTTTCTTTCTCAAATATTCCATTCTTTCAAGAATATGAGAAGGAATTGGTTCTTTTTCATCGATTTCCTGCCATCTTTTTTCATCAATCATATGTCTATCTTCTTTCTATTTTGTGGTAGATCCAATACCGCCTGTTCTTTCATCATTTGCATCATCATCCACTGTGACTCCAAATGACATAAAGATTCCCTGGACCATACCTTGTCCTTTTTCAATCAATAAGTGTTTATCATCTCTAGAATCATTCATAAATTTACACATGATATGACCTTCATTGTCTGCATTGTAATAATCAGCATCAATGACACCCACTGTATTGTTCAGTTGCATGCGATACTTAAAACCAAGAGAACTTCTTGGATACAGCATCAAAACATACCCATCGTCTATTTTAGCACGAATTCCTGTAGGAATGAGCCTAACATCTTCTGGATTCATTGTAATATCTACAGGTGCATAAAAATCATATCCTGCTGACTGCTTTGTAGCACGATGCGGAAGCTTGATGGAATCATAGATTGCCTTGATTTCTTCTTTACTTCCACCCATATTCTTTTCCCAGTCTTTTTCAAACTGTTCATATGATACTTTTTCAAACTTTGCGATTGCTTTCATAGTACTCCTTATATGTGTTTCATCATAATATATACGAATTTAGCGAGTGCACTTTCAAATGGATAAATTGTATTTCTCACATTCTCACTGATCAATTCATGATCAGGATAAAATAATGCATGCAGAATCAACATGACAATTGCTTTTTTATCCAATGTAGAAACATACGAAACAAATTCACCCGGTGAACGTGAAGGCTTGTATGGATAGTCTTCATACGCACATGGTGCAAAAGATGCAAGAATCGTATGTCTTGCTTCTTTCATTGTATACACCTTCGCGTCATCCATTTCACACAATTCCATTAATGCATCAAGCATACCATAAAAGTATAAACGATCCGTCAAGCGAGATATATTCATACGCTCCATCAATCGATCTGTAATCACATGTTCTGAACGTAATTTTTCATTGATTGACGTTGCATTTTTAATATCCATTTCTGTAATCAGAAATTCACGAATATATTCATGAAAATATACAGGAAGTGGAAAACGTTCAAATGTATAACGGAATCCATAATATCTCTTATAGTGCTTCATTGTATCGTTATAGCCAAGTTTCTTTGCTTTCTCCATCTTTTCATGATCAAAGCATAAGAAATCATACAATGGTGCTTTTGGATGAATCATGTGAATCATCGCATGATTTTCATACAGTGGATGAAGTGTCTGTGGCCCCATTTCTATCGCAACAACTTCATCTGCACCATCACGCAACGCATAATCAATTGGGCAGTTATCATAATATCCACCATCCACATATTCATTGCCATCAATTTCTTTTACAGGAAAAGCAGGATACGCAGAACAAGAAGCAATCAGCCAGTCTTCTCCATGTTCTTTCATCATTTCCTTTGTTACAAATACACCTTCATGATCTTTCTTTGTCGCAGCAACACAAGAAAAATCCATTTTACTCTCAAAGAATTTCTTTGGATCATAATAATAATGTACAAAATCATAGAACGGACTAATATCAATTCCATGTTCTTTCATATAGTAATGCAGTTGAGAGAAAAACTCCTCTCTTTCATTCAATAATGTTTTGAATGACATATCTGTTGGAACAAATCCATTCACGATCTTATCACTAGATAGATGCATATACATATTTTCCAGCTTCTCTAAATCATTCTGTACGATCATCGCAGCATTTAAAGATCCAACAGATACACCAATCACTTTATCGAAGTGATCTTCACCAATTTCTTTCAGTGCCTGCAATACACCAAATTCATAAATTCCTTTTGTACCACCGCCAGATAAAACAAGTGTTCTTTTCATATAAATGCCTCCGTTTATATTTTACATTTTCCACTTCGTATTACCATCTACAATTTTTGAATACTGTCATGATACTGAAATACTGCTATAATAGATATGTTGGAGGTTTTTTATGAAACTGAATGTAGGTGTATTTTTTGGTGGAGAATCTGTTGAACATGAAGTCAGCATTATTTCTGCACACCAGGCAATGGAAGCATTAGATAAGAATAAATATAATGTTATTCCTGTATATATAACAAAAGGCAGAAAATTATTTGTTGGAGAAGATCTTTGGGATATGAACAACTATACAGATCTCAAGGCACTACAAGAAAAGCTCACACAGGTATCTCTTGTACTTGAAGATAACAAAGTTGTCATCAAACCTGTTAAAACTTCTTTATTTTCCAAAAAAGAATTAGGAACAATTGACGTTGCAATTCCAGTCATGCATGGAACAAATGGTGAAGATGGAACAATTCAAGGTTTCTTTGAAATGTTAAAGCTGCCATATGCTGGATGTGATCTATATGGTGCAGCAGTTGGACAGGACAAAGTATTACAGAAGCATATCCTTGCTGACAATGATTTACCTGTTACAAACTGGTTCTGGGTATATGGAAATGAAATGGATGAAAGAAAAGATGAAATTCTAGAAAAGGTTCATAAACTCATCTACCCTGTTATCTTAAAGCCAGCAAGAACTGGTTCTTCTGTTGGTATTGCAATCGCACATAACGATGAAGAGTATCTGGAATGTTTTGAAGATGCACGTCAATATGATGAAAAAGTCATTACAGAAAAAGTTGTCAAGCCAATGGTGGAATTGAACTGTTCTGTTTTAGGCGATGGTGCAAATGCACGTGCAAGTGTCATTGAACAGGTTGGTTCTGTTTCTGGAGATGAACTGCTCAGCTATAAAGATAAATACCAGGGTGGTGGTAAATCAAGCAGTAAAGCAGGAAGCAAATCCAGCGGTATGGCTTCTACCGCAAGAATCGTACCTGCACCTATCAGTGAAGAACAGACAAAACTCGTACAGTCCCTTGCTTTAAAAACATTTAAAGTACTTGGTGCAGCTGGTGTTTGTCGCATTGACTTCATGATGGATCAGGAAACAAAGAAAGTCTATGTTAATGAAATCAACACAATCCCTGGTTCTTTAGCTTTCTATCTATGGAAAGAAGAAGGCATGTCCTTTAGAGAACTCATGGATAACTTAGTCAATCTTGCATTAGAAAGAGAAAGAAAGAGAAGCAAAATGACATTCTCTTATGATACAAACCTGTTATCTACATATAGTGCAAACAGTGCAAAAGGAAGCAAAGGATGCAAAGCATAATGGTTCTCAATTGAGAACCATTTTTTGATATAATGGATACATAACAGGAGGATTATTTATATGCCAACACCACATAATAGTGCAGATATCAAGGATATCGCAAAAACAGTATTAATGCCTGGAGATCCACTTCGTGCAAAATTCATCGCTGAAAACTTCTTAGAAGACGCAAAACTTGTCAATAACGTTAGAGGGATTCAGGGATACACAGGTACATGGAAAGGAACACCAGTAACTGTTATGGCCAGTGGCATGGGTATGCCATCCATTGGTATTTATTCCTATGAATTATTTAAGTTCTATGATGTAGAAAATATCATTCGTGTAGGTTCTGCAGGTGCATATTCTGCTGATTTAAAGCTATTCGATGTTGTAGTTGCGGATAGTGCATATTCTGAATCTACATACGCAAAGGAGCAGTGTGGAAACACTTCTGATATTCAATATCCAAGTGAAGAATTAAATGCAAAGATTATTGCTTCTGCTAAGAATCTTGGTATTGAAACACATGTTGGATGTCTCCACTCTTCAGATGTTTTCTATAGAGAAAGCAAAGATTATTTAAAGACAGTTGAAGAAAAAGGCTGTCTCGCTGTAGAAATGGAAAGCTTTGCATTATTCTCAAATGCTAAAGTATTAGGAAAACACGCCGCATGTATTGTTACAATTTCTGACTCATTCGTTTCTCCAGAAGAAACAACACCAGAACAAAGAGAACAGTCATTTACAGACATGATGAAGATTGCATTAGATGCAGCAATCGCATAAATCCATACAAAAAGAGAGAAAAACTTTTCTCTCTTTTTTGTATTGTCTTGAATTAACGATTGATAGAAGCAGCCATCTTGCGGTATGTCCATCTCTTGCCGCGAATCGCAACGCTTAATGTCATGATATTTTCTGGCAAAGCAACTCCACACCATCCAGCATCACCAATATGCTGAATATCAACACCGCATCTCTTATTCACAATTGCAATTTCTCTGACCGTTTCACAATCAGCACCTTCCTGGCTTGTACCAATTGCGGATAAAGCCAATGCATTGTGTGCATGGATATATTCACATGCTTCCGTGACTGTTGCTTCAGATAAGCCAGGAACAGTATTCACTGCAGGCATCAAAATTACATCTGCACCAGCATCAATAAACTCCTTGATTGCATCTAAATCAACAACAGGTTCATTCACGCCAGCACCATGCATCTTTCCCGCAATAATCAAACCATTGAAATACTTCTTAGCTTCTACAATTGCTTCAGCAATAGAACGGTTAGAAACACCAACACCAGGATTACCTGTCAAACAGATGAAATCCAATCCCAATTCCTGTGCTTTCTTGAATGTTTCAACAGTTGCCTGTCTGCCTTCAGCAATCACATGTCTTTCTTCCAGCATATCTGCTTCCAAGTCAACGGGTTCCAGGTTGCATCCAACAGGTCTACCAACAAGTTCTTTCAGCTTTTTAACTGGTTCCTCACAAGCAGGCAATCCCTGAATCACTGGATGATTGCAGTCAAATCCATTCAACAAAACCATGTCACTGCCAAAAGCTACGGCAAGTTCAGCATTTGTCAAATCACCAAGTAATGGTTGCGTTGAAACAACTGTCTCTGTCATTACAGTTCTTCCTTCAGAAGCTAGAATGGATAATTTCAATTGCTCTCCATTCATTGCGACCATGTCGCTTGTCATACAATTCAATAATCTTTTCATAGTAACGTCTCCATCTTTACTTACAGTATACTACATTACCCTTCCATCTTTTCGCTAAGTTCCATCCAGCGCATTTCACTTTCTTCCAAAACATTTCTTTTTTCTTCCAGTGCATCAGAAACTTTCTTGATTTCTTCATAATCCGATAATGTATTCAATGTATCCTCCAGATTTTTGACTTGTTCTTCTAAAACAGGCATTTTCTTTTCCAGCTCTGCCAGTTCTTTTTTCTCCATGTAAGTCAGGCGATTTGCTGGACGTTCTTTTTTTCTTTGTGCCGTTTCCTGTTTGCCATGTTCTTTCTTATCTTTATTCTCAAGATAATCAGAATATGTTGTCTGCTGAATCGAAATATTTCCATTTTCAAATACAAACAGACGATCCGCAACTTTATCTAGAAAATAACGATCATGACTCACCACGATCACAGCACCTTTAAACTGTTCCAGATAATCTTCTAGAATTGTTAATGTTTCTGTATCCAGATCATTTGTAGGTTCATCTAAAACAAGGATATTTGGTGCCTGCATCAAGATTGAACATAAATACAATCTTCTTTTTTCACCACCGGAACATTTACTGATTGGTTTATACTGATCTTCTTTGAAAAACAAGAATCTTTCCAGCATCTGAGAAGCAGAAATGGCTTCATGTTCTGCCGTATAGACAATTTCACCAAATTCTTTGATATAGTCAATGACTCTCTGATTTTCCTCAAATACTTCATTCATTTGCGCAAAGTAGCCAATCTTTACTGTTTCCCCAATCGTAACACTGCCGGTATCTGGCTGGATCTTATGCATGATAATTTTCAATAGTGTACTTTTTCCACAGCCATTGTTGCCAATGATTCCAACACGATCCATTCTCATTAATGTATAGGAAAAATGAGAAAAAAGCTGTCTTCCATCATATGCCTTTGAAATATCATCAATGATAATTGTTTTATTTCCAAGTCTGGAAGCTGCAGATTTTAACTCTAATGTATCTTTGAGCTTCATATCTTCCATTGCGGCAATCTTGTTGAATCTTTCAATTCTGCCTTTCTGCTTTGTGCTTCTTGCCTGTGCACCTGCTCTGATCCATTCAATTTCTGTTTTCAGAAATCGTTGTCTTTTATGTTCTGCACTCAGCGCCTGTTGATAACGCATTTCTTTCTGTTCAAGATAATCCGCATAGTTACCAACATACGTATAAAGATTACCTTGATCTACTTCAACGATATGATTTGTAATACGTGTTAGAAAGTAACGATCATGCGTAACAAGTACAACAGCTTTCGATACTCTAGCAAGATATTTTTCCAGCCATACGATCATATCCTGATCAAGATGGTTTGTAGGCTCATCCAAGAGATACAGATCTGCTTTTCGAATCAGAGAAATTGCTAAGGCAACACGTTTCTTTTCTCCCCCGGAACAAACATCAATATTCTTTGTATAGTCTGTTAATCCAAGTTTATTCAAGATTGCCTTGATTTCATATTCTTCTACAGATTCTTCTAGATGAGATAATACAGTATCATAGACTGTCTGATTGCTTTTGAATTCCATTGTCTGCGGACAATAGGAAATCTTATATTTCTTAAGTACATTTACATTTCCTTCATCTGGCAGTTCAACCTGCGCCATTAACTTCAACAATGTACTTTTTCCAGCACCATTTAAACCAACAATACCCCATTTATCATTTTCATTTACCACAAAATTTACATGTGACAATATTGGTGTCACCGCATATTTATAACTCACATTTTCTAAAGATAAAATCATATTTTATTCTCCAAGCACAACAATTATACATGATTTTCTTTTTTAAGATTCATGTATAATATGGATAGGAGATATGAATGATGAGTACAAAATTAACATTAGAAGAGAAAAAAGATCTCATACGAATGGCATTTGCGGCAAGAAAATTTGCATATACGCCATATAGTCACTTTCAGGTTGGAGCTGCACTGCGTGCAAAAGATGGCACGATATTTACAGGCTGCAACATTGAAAACGCCTCCTTTACACCCACAATCTGTGCAGAAAGAACAGCTTTATTCAAAGCCGTTTCTCAAGGTGTTCATGAATTTACAGATATTGCCATCGTAGGAAGTAAAGAAGGAGAAGTAAATGAACAGATTACTTCCCCTTGTGGTGTCTGCAGACAGGCATTATTTGAATTTGGTGGTAAAGATCTCAATGTCATCATGGCGAAAAGTGACGATGATTTCATTGAAGCAGATTTAAATACACTGCTTCCATATGGATTTGGTCCAAGTAATGTAGAAGGAAACAGTGCATTAGACTAGAGATTTTCTGGATTATAACAATAATCGTAGATCAATCCATATGAAATACTGCAGTAAGGAATTTCACTGCCACCAACACACATTGTTTTTACAGGAGAAGTTAATTCTCCTTGTATGATTTTATCTGTAGCTTCCATATTATCCTTGATGTACTGGATATTTTGAATTCCATTGGATTGCTCACTATGCCCAAAGAATAATTGTAAATGCGTATAGGAATGTAGAATGTCATAAAGATGTTCTACATTCTTTTTGTATTCATGTAATGGAAGACAATGGTCTAATTGCATCCAGAATCCGCCAGATCCAATTGCATCACCAGTAAATACTTCTTCATGTTCTTCATTTAGAAATACCAGCGAACCTTTTGTATGACCAGGAACACGAAGTGTCTTCAATGTATATTCACCTAGATCAAATACTTCATTTCCTTCAATCAAAGTAATTTCATTTTTCCATTCATCATTCACAAACAGATCCAGTAATGACTGATCTTCTTTCTGCATATAGACTGGTGCTTGCTTCGCAATCAGTTTTTGACATGCTTTTCCTGCGTGATCTGGATGCGCATGTGTCAATAAAACAATGAGTGGTAAAGAAGTGATTTCTTTTACGACATCGTAAAGATTTTCTTCCTCTTGTAATGTATCAATCAAAGCTGCTTTTTGATTTCCCAGCACTAGATAACAATCGACATTCAGCCCATTTTCATCTTTTTCATTAATGCGATATACATGTTCATTCATTTGATTTACTGTTACATTATTCATATTCCAATGCAAATCCTTTCTCATAGTTTTCCTTTAACTGTTCATTCAAACCTTCTACTTCATATACAACATCGCCATCTTTGATAAAGAAAACATGTGGTGTATTTAGATGTTTCTTGCCATCATCATCGTATTGCAGGTATTGACCAAACAGATTCACTACAACATCATAATCTTTCATATCCATATTACTTTGCCACGCAGCATTTTTTCTTGTATTGATATATGCAACTTCTGCATGATTTTCTTTTGCGACGTCATTCAATACAGGCATTGCTTCAATGCATGATGGGCACTTTGCAAAGCCAAAATACACTGTCAGTGTTTCTTTATTTTGCATTTTGGATTGCAATTCTTTGACTGTCATATCATAGAACACATGATTTTCATCATGAAAATTCTCATATTGAGACATATCAGATTTTGTACTTGTACATCCTACAAGAAATATACAACATAATATGATCCAAAATTTTTTCATGAACTTATAATATCAAAAAAAGTGATGCTTTTGCACATCACTTAATCATCAAAACCAGTCCATACAGGCTTACCTGTATACTTCTTAGGTTTTTCTTCCCCTCTTAGAACACGCAAAGCAGCATATGCCATTGCTTCATGTTCAAATTCACCAGGATATGCCTTGACAGGTGCAATCCATCCAACATCTTCTGTAATTGTATCAATGACGCCTGGAATTCTTAATAAACCGCCTGTCAAAAGAATTGCATCTACTTTACCCTTTAATGGAGCAGACATCATCGCAATCCACTTAGAGCACTGATAGATCATCGCATTCCAGACTCTTTCAGCTTTTTTATCTCCTCTACGAATCATTTCATAATAGATCTTAGAGGAATCTGAAGTGCCAAACCAGCTGGACAATCCACCACGCTGGGAGCAAAGTGCTCTAACTTCTTTCGGATCTTTATCAAACAGATAATCTAATACATCTGTCACTGCCATAGATCCCATACGTGTTGGTGTAAATGGACCTTCACCACCACCAGCATCATTACCATCGATCATTCTTCCATGATCATGTGCAGTAATAGAGATACCACCATCAATATGCGCAATGATCAAATTCAGATCTTCATACTTCTTGCCAATTTCCTTTGCATATACGCGACCTGTAGCTTTTGCATTTAATGTATGCGCAGTTGCACGACGATATGTATCTTTGACACCAGTCACTCTAGCTAGATCACACAATTCATCAACGATTGGCGGATCAACCATCAAACACATGCATTCATAACGATTTGCAATTTCTTTTGCGAGCTGTACACCTAACATAGAACTATGATAGAAATGACCTTTGACTTCTCTAGTGTCTTTGATCAATTTATCATCCACTTCATATGTTCCGCTTTCACATGCATAGCATGGCCCGCCTCTTCCAACAACAGCATCAATGCCATGCAGATCAATACGAGAATCACTCAAAAACTTTCGGATACCAAACATACGATAATCTAACTGATCATTAATTGTCTCGTATGTCATCAACTTTGATGAATCGTGAAAGATACTTCTTGAAACAACACATTTCTCATTTTCGAAATATGCAACTTTAGTTGAAGTAGATCCTGGGTTCACCACAAATACACGATATGTCTTTTCCATATAATTTTTACCTCGCAAATAATCATAACGCTAAGATTTCAAAAAATGAAGAGATTGCCATATACGAAAGCGTATACATCCAAAAAATTTGATAATTTTTTAACAAATTCAAAGAATTACAATTGTTTAACAATGAAAAACAGCAAAAGTATTCTCTTTTATGCAAAATAGACCTGACTCCTGTATTTACAACAGGTCATCAGGTCTATCAATTAGTTGTCGCTTAAATCTTCTCCATCACTGGCAATCGCTTTCTTATACCAGTAAAAGGAATCCTTAGGCGTTCTCTTTAATGTTCCATTTCCTTCATTATCTCCATCTACATATACATAGCCATATCTCTTCTTCATTTCTCCAGTTCCTGCTGAAACAAGATCGATACAGCCCAGGAAGTATATCCCATAAGTGGAATACCATCTTCCAAGACAGCATCTTTCATAGACTGGATATTTTCACGAAGATAGTCAATACGGTATGGATCGTGGATGGAACCATCTTCTTCCACGACATCTTGTGCACCTAGACTATTTTCAACAATAAATAATGGTTTATGATAACGATTATACAATCGATTCAAGGCGATTCTTAAAGCACTTGGATCACTTGCACCACCCCATAAAAAATCTTTTGGAAATTTTGAAATAATAAATTACCTATTGTAAGAAGTATAGCTTATATATTACGAAATAAAATTCCAAAAGAGCATGAAGTACAACATGATTTTCTATATTTCTAACAATCTTATTTTAGAATTGTTAAAAAGCAAAATGTCCATAACATTACATAAAGGTCATCAAAAAACGCTGAACTGAAAAGTTAAATTCCACTTTCAAAAGAAAAAAATTAAAGTTGAAATTAGTTGTGCAGAAACAGTGCTGACAGGTAAATTCAGTGCTGTTTTTATTGTGGAATT